>JAJYAS010000460.1:0-2755 GCA_021779415.1 Bacillota bacterium | reverse complement strand
ATATTCATAAGCAAATACCTCTCCTCCGAAACTGGCAGCCGTCATTTCAATATCTAGCATGTCTCGTGGCTGCATGGTTTCCATAACTTTGGACCTTAAAGTAAAGAATATGGTTCGTGCAGTTTTGGCCTTCGGTGTTATACCTAGGCAGAATACTTCTTCACCACTTGGCGCAAAGCAGGTATCAGTGACACCATGGCCTAAGGACAACTCCATGACGCTATTGCGTATGACCTGGTTATAAAAATCTACCAGTACTTCTGCTCGAGTTCGGCCATTACGAGCTACATATACACCGAGGTTATCCCGATCGCCTGTAATTCCGAACAATGTGCCATCCTGAGAAAGGTTATCATATGTATGTAGCAAACGATGCACAAGAGGGTCGTAGGGACTGTTCCACTGTTCATTGGAACTAACTAACTCGCTGCGGTCGAACATACCGATAATCTAACTTTCTTTAGCTCACATTCTCTATCAACATAGCACAGGTTCTTTTTTGCGACAAAGTATGTATGGATACCTAATTTCATTCCTCGCATACACAAAATATCTATCTAGCCATTTTACATTTTATGTATTCGCTCTCTAAGTTTGCGACGCTCATCTATTAGTGAGAGCCAAGACTTATATCGAAGGTAATTCAATTGCATAGAATATCTTGTACCGTCTATTCTAGTAATTAAATGCCTAGCTACAGACTTGCAACAATTTACGAAGACCATCACGTTCGACAAGAGTTCGCGGTCGATAATCTGCCACTACACCTGACACGCATCGATTCGTTTGGAGCTGAGCATGGCACAAACGCTATGGGGGTATACGTTGATAATGTTGATGATTATGAATGTGAGCAGGTTCATGATCTTAAAAAAGAGGGTATTTTAACAGCAACTAAAAGAATGGCCAAGATAATAACACTTAAAGGTATTTTTTAAATAAGGTAGGGTAGTAAGATGGAAGCTAAGAAAACATGCATGAAAATTGCATCAATTGTTTGGACTATTGATCCGAATGGCGAAAAAAGGTTTCTTATGAGACACAACAGGCCATTTGATGGGTATGATGATGAATGGACAATCCTATTTGGAAATGTAGATGAAGGAGAAAAGCCAGAACAGGCGGCTATGCGAGAGGTCGGTGAGGAGTATGGCATTTTCAGTATAAGCTCAGTAAACAATCTTAATTATAGTCTTGAAAACAAAGACAAGGGTCTAGTAACTGTCATTCATTTCTTTTCGATACGGGTTGAGTCGATAGACACCCCCATTCAATTAAATAATGAAAGTATTGGATATGACTGGATGACACTCGAAAAAGCGGTTGCTAGTATGCGATATGACGACGAATCGATAGCTCTTACTAAAGTAGGATAGCGAATAATTGCACTAAATATTACAGAACAATCTGTAGAACAGCATAGAGTCTAGCTTGCGCCTACAATTGCGAATGTTGAAGCCGGAGAACAAATTACAGCAATGCGTGCCTTAGTCGCTTCAATGAAAAGCTACATTTGAATCAAGAGAAAGTCCGGTAATTAGCAGAAGCAGTCGATTAAATAAAGAATTTGTGCCCTTGATGAAGCATGAACTTGAAAACATTAGATAACCGATCTTTACTATCTAGTAACTACGATTCCTTTATTAAGAACTTGTCTTATTTTCAGGTAATATAACAACAATACTATTACAATAAGAACAAATCTATGAATGATATACGTCGAGTAGCCGTTCGCGGACTCATATATAAAAACAACCAGTTATTTGGTCAAAAACTAATTAATTCTAGGGGGGATTGGTGGTGCACTCCTGGGGGTGGCTTAGAATATATGGAGTCACTACATGATGCCCTAACTCGAGAAATGATAGAGGAAACTGGGGTAAAGCCTGTAATTGGACGCCTGGTATTAGTTCAGCAGTACGCAGCGGAAAACATAAATAGACCCAATGAGAAAGAAAATTTAGAATTTTTCTTCCTTATTGAAAATGCCGACGACTATGTGGCAATTGATCTTAACAGTACTAGCCACGGGACGCTTGAAGTGGCTGAATTTGGTTTTGTTAATCCGAGCGAGAAAAATATGCTTCCTGCCATACTCCAAACACCAGAATTTATTAACGCATTAATTAATCAGCAACCAGTAATTTTCTATACGCAACTAGACTAGATAATTTTTTTCTTAAGCAATCAGGAAGTTTACTTTCTTTAGTTAACAACATGTGGGATTATTGGTTTATGAAAGCTAAAGAATCAGGCTTTGCTGTATTAGAGTTAGTTATCGTACTTGTAATAGTCGGCATTATCGGTTTGGGCTTTTATAGAGCAATGGGCACACATCATACTGCAACTCTATATTCAGCATCTAGCTCGAGCAAGCAAACTCAATCAACACCAACCGTAACAAATGTAACTAACCTAAAGCCTGTATCTCCTATTTCTAGCCCCCCAAGCACTACTACAAGCACACCAGTAACCGCAACTGCACCTGCACCAACCTCAACATCAACTCCTATACCTAAACCACCTACACCTATCGCTTTTTCGCTATCATATCTACTCAATTCCGGTGCACCGTCCCAAAATATTCCTGCCGGTGTAAGTAGTTACACGATGACATGCTATAAAGGTGGGGGTAGTGGTAGCTTTAATACATACACAATTACTGCCGAAACTTTAAATGGCAATGTGCAAGTAAGCATGTGCTATTACCAGTCATTCGAAGCGACGTTATTTACTCAATACGCCAGACTGAACC
>JAJYAS010000459.1 GCA_021779415.1 Bacillota bacterium | reverse complement strand
TCCAAAATGAAAATCCTTGGTTTAAGTGCAACGATCGCCAATGCCCAACATTTAGTTGATTGGATCAAATCCATTCGACATGAAGATGTTGCCCTAATCGAAGAGCATAACCGAGTTGTCCCTTTAGACTATTTCTACTATACCAAAGACACGGGCCTGGTTAGTTATGATGAACTCTGGCGTTATTATCGTCGAAAGCTCAAAGACCGTATCAATGACGACAACCCCTTTGGCCCAACGAGCCACTTAGACCTCGTACGCACGATTCAACGTGACCATCTTCCAGCGCTCTTCTTTGTTTTCAGTCGAAAACAATGTGCCATAAAAGCCATGGAATTGGCGACCATCGCCAATTATTTAAGATCTCCGGAGCGCCGTACAGTTGAAGAAAAATTCCTCCAGCACTTTGGGCCAGAAATTGAATGGTCATCTTCAACCCGTCAACTTAAGCGTTTGTGTTCCAAAGGGATCGCCTATCATCATGCCGGATTACTTCCATCTCAAAAAGTCATTGTCGAAGAACTCTTCTTAGAACGGCTGATTCACGTCCTCTACTGCACAGAAACCTTTAGCGTAGGAATTAATTATCCCGTCAAAGCAGTTTGTTTTGACTCCCTCAATAAATATGATGGACGCAATTTTCGCCCCCTTGCCAATCATGAATTTTTTCAAATGTCCGGTCGTGCGGGGCGGCGTGGTCTAGATAAAAAGGGCTATTCGTTTGCCATCGTTGACTTGTCCTATATGGAAAAGAGCCCTCCGCCAAAGTTCCAGTTAAATCGACTCGAACCACTCACCAGTCAATTTAGGTTGACCTACAATACAGTTCTGAATCTAACAGCAACGTTGACGCAGGGACAAATAGAAACTTATTTTCAAAAAAGTTTTGCGGCCTATAGCTACCGACTGAGTTCGGATCATCTTCACAAGGAATTAGCTCAGATTCAGCAACAGCTTGACGCCACTCAACATCAGCTCTGCGAAGAGGTTGGATCGTTTATTTGCCCACTAAAACACCATCCCAAACGAAAGGAATTAGAGAAGCTCAGGAAGGCGTATAAGGCTTTAGGACCCCGCAAGCAAACACGGGTGTACGGTCGAGAGATGGCCCGTAAAATTCGCACTTGGGAAAAGCTTTTATCTCCAACTCCAAAGACTTGCCCTTCACTACAGCAGGAAAACTGCAGGGATCAAAGTAAAACCTATTTCACAATAAAACAACAACAGCAAGGTCTTCAAACGGCTTTAGATGGTCTTCCAGACGAAAATGCCTTTATGGATGAATTTGAATACAAAAAAAATCACCTCCGGCAAATAGGATATTTACGGGAAGATGTACTTTTGCCCCGTGGAACTTGTGCCAGCCGTATTTATGTTCAAGAACTCCTAGTTACTGAACTCATTTACTCAGACGTTTTCCAGCAACTAGATGACGATCAACTCAATGCCTTACTATCCTGCATCGACTTCGAAGCAAGAAAAAATGATATGTTTCAACGTGCTGCAGTTTTTGATTCAGTACCTGTCAAAGAAATCGCGGAATATATTCAAAGCATTTGTGGACAAGACGCAGTTCGATACGACTCACGCGTAGCGGGGATAACTTATGCCTGGAGTCAAGGCACGTCATTCGTTGAGGTTCAGGCATTATGTAACCTTGATGAGGGTGATATCATCAGTGTTTTTAGACGAACCATTGATCTGATGCGTCAGATGCGGGAGGCCATAGGCGATTCCGACTTGCGGACCCGCCTAAAGGCATGCATGGAAAAACTTGACCGGGATGAAGCTGCGATAATGGAACTATAGGGAAAAGCTAAAGGGAAAAGCTCGAATTTGGAGCTTTTCCCTTTACGTTTAGATCACCATTTAATTAGTTTACTCAACAACCTCAAATTCACTTTTACTCACTCCGCAAAGTGGACAAACCCAATCATCCGGGATATCCTCGAAAGCGGTACCTGGTGCAATTCCTGAATCCGGATCTCCAACTTCAGGATCATAAACATAGCCACAAGCTGAGCATACATAACTTTTCATTGAAATACCTCCTTGCTTAAATCCAATAAATTTAAATTAGTATTTATTTTAGCATTTATCCTATAGTTTAGCAAACACTTCTGTTCCATCCTGAGCAACCTCTATTATCAATATAAGGATCTATTATCTAAGGAAAGATTATAGTGTCGGAGAACATAGCTACGAAAATTTTCCGCACATTGGCAAGGTTCAACATGATCGCAAAAACCCACTTCAAGTTTGCCTATTAAATGGTGATGAAGTATATGTACATTAACGTGTAAATGATTTACTCGCTCGCTTACTTCTAAATAATGACGCATCACAAAATAGAATAGACCGAGCACTGCCAAACTCATAGGCATCCAGATTTTCGGCAAGAACAAAGGAATAAATAAACTGAATAACCCTAAGCACAAAGCAATCATCATCCAAAACGTTCCTTGAAGTTTAGCAGTTTTCCACTCATTATAACGGCCAAGATACTCATAGAATAACTCAGCCATTCGCACTGACGGAAACGGTGGATTTGGGGTCCCTACCATTTCACTGAGTGTCAACTGGCCAAGTATTCCCACGCTTATCCTTCCTTTCAGTGATTTATAAAGACCCTTGACTAATTAAACGAAAGAGATCTTCAAGCTGGCCTGCATAATCTGTTAGCGCCTCAGGTTCAGTGCTGCCCACCAGAAATGTCTTCATTCCCAATTCTCGACAGACGACATCTTCTGAATGATCACTGACTAATAGACAACTTTCCGTTTTTACTCCAAGACGTTCAGCAATTTCTTTGAAGAATCCGTGATGGGGTTTACAATAATGAAAGTTATCCAGAGCAGGAATAACCTTAAAATGATCTGGGGTTAGTCCAGCCCAGCGAACCTGTTCCTGCATAGCGCCCAAAGGCATAAGCGGATCGGATGCAACTGCGGTTAAAAATCCCTGTTGATTAGCAATTTCGACCACTTTTACCCCTTGAGGAATTGCCTGAACTAGGCAACTCAAAGCGGGGAAATCGGATTCGTAAAACTCCTCGAAAATAGGGCGTAAGGTTTGGAATGATTGACCTGTGGCCTTGCTAAAATCATCGTAGAACGTTTGCATATTGGTTTGCCCTTGCTTAGGATTTCTGGTAGTCTCTAGAGCTTTTAGCAGGTACTTAGAAAATTTATCTGGTGAAAGAAGATGTGCAAAGCGAGGGGCCAAGATACCAAGGTAATTCCGCATGAAATCTGCCGTATCAACCTTTGTCAATGTACCAATATCAAATAAAATAGCTTGTATCACGTTCGTGTCCTCCTATTGAGGTCTCAAACTCAGAACCTATCCACTGTTTTGTACTACTATTAGAAAGTATAAACTTACAATATATACTTTCTAAATATAAGCTCAACTAAGGCGACCGCCTTCGATAAGGCTGACAGAATGACTAATACGTGCGAAGACAGTGTCTGCAAGAAGGGCTAATCCGTGCGAAGACAGTGTCTGCAAGAAGGGCTAATCCGCGCGAAGACAGTGACTTCGTGGGCACGAGCCAAGTTTTCTTTATATGCTATAATATTCTCGGTCTATACACAAATTCCTCCTGTTTGTTGAGATTCTTCCTTTTTATTATGACTACAACTTTATTGCGTAAAAAAAGAGCCCCCTGGGAGAATGATCCCTTGAGGCTCCCTACGCTCAGATTATGCAACGACCCACTCTGCATTTTGCAGAGGCGCAAGCCTGAGCCTTCCCTTCCCTCATGTTCTGCAGACACATTGGGGAGGCGACTTCACCCTCTTTCCTTCAATGCGATTTCGCTCGCTTTCGAGGCACCATATGCCTTACTTCTTTCCAGAAAAGAAGGTGTCTACTCCTTTGATACTTCTATCCAACTGCTGGAAAATCCTTCTATTTCTTGTTCTTTTTTTGTGTCTTTTTCCGTTTCTCCAAAAGAAGTTCAGCCGTGTGTATAACTTTGATTTTCGGATTTTTCTTATCTAAGCCACCCGATATTTGCATTAAGCATCCCGGGCAATCGACTACAACAACATCTGCACCCGTTT
>JAJYAS010000458.1 GCA_021779415.1 Bacillota bacterium | reverse complement strand
CGGAGAAAAAGCGGTAGCAGTCTTCCCTGAGTTAACAAGTGCCAGAGATTTGCAAATCTCCTTAGCTTTAGCTCAAATGGGAGCTAAGGTCTTTACAGGGGTACAATTACCGGTTGCAGGTAGTGTTAGGATTACAGAGGAAATCGGTAAAATCATAGAGTATTGTGGTCCAAAGGTATTAGTAGATACTGTGGCTAACTATTTTGAAATTCAAGGATAGCTTGACATAAGAGTCAAGCTGAAAGGAGGGATAAGTTTTGCAAATTGACGCAAAAAAGTGCGTAGGATGTGGACAGTGTAGGCCGTTTTGCACAATGGGAGTGATTAATTTCACTCGCAGTGGAAAAGGGACCAAAGTCCATTGCTATGTAGATGAAGATGAGTGTGTAGATTGTGGAATATGCTATCGAGCCAAGGTATGTCCAGTGGAGGCTCTTCACCAACCACTCTACGGTTGGCCACGTTCCATTAGAGGAACCTTTAGTAATCCGTTAGCAGAACATAAGGAAACTCGCGTGCCAGGCCGTGGTACTGAAGAGATGAAAACCAATGACATCACGAATCGTTTTAAACGAGGATACGCCGGAATGGCTGCTGAGATGGGCCGTCCAGGTACGGGAGCTCGTATGCGTGAAGCAGAAAAGGTATTTAAAGCCCTTGCCAAATTAGGGGTGGAGTTTGAACCTAATAATCCGTTGACAGGGTTACTTAAAGATAAAGCAACTGGGGAGATGAACCCTGAGGTACTCGATGAAAAGGTGCTTTCCGCCATCATTGAAATGATTATTCCCTTAGATAAGGTAATCCCTGTTCTTGAAACGATGGAGAGAGTGGCAGAGGAGATCAATACGGTTTTTTCAATCGATTTAGTGGCAAGGGTTGATGAGGATTTTTCCGTGCCAACGAAACGAATTATGAATGAGAGCTATAAATGGTTTGCCATCAACGGAAAAACCAATTTAGGGTTAGGTCACATGAACGTGAAGGGAGCGGTTGAACAATGAGCCATACCCTTCATCGGCACGGAAATGAAGATAATTTACAACAAGATTACATTGTTTTTTCTATGACGGCTAAAGGTTTTAATGAGGTTAATTCTAGATTTGCTTTACAGGACTTTTTACGAATCCTTGATAAATATGAGCACGTTAATATGGGTGATATGAAAACCGGTGGCAAGTTTCTCGTCAGCAAGGATCAGATTATCAATAATGTCGCAGATACCTCAATCGTGCACGCCGTATTTTCGGATCGGGGGCAGCTCAGAGAGGTTCTTAAAGAACTTAAAGAAGCAGATCTCGGAGTTTCAGTGATTGTTTCAGGAATTGTTGAGCATGTAGAACAGGCCTGTCAGGAAGCGGGGATTGATCCACACACGGTTGAGTATTCTGTCGGAATTCGCGGCAAACTCACAAGGCTACCTGAGAATGAGCTCCTTGAAATTACAACTATGTGTGGGCATGGTATGGTTTCACAACATTTAGTTCGACAAATGTTGCTCGACCTCAAACGGGGCAAACGCACGGCTCAAGAAGCAGGAGAATATTTGGCCACACCTTGTGTTTGTGGAGTTTTTAATCCTAAAAGGGCACAGAGACTCCTTGAGGAATTGGCTGAAGTATGGTGCTTTGACGAAGTATAGACAGGGGGTTACACCATTGGTTTATGTGATAGTGGGTAATGGCCCTGCGGGGATAAATGCGATCGAACAGATCCGCAACATCGACCCAACGGGGAAAATTATCTTGATAGCTCAAGAGGCTAACCTTCCGTATAGCCGAATTACAACCCCGGAATATATGACAAATGAGCTTGAAGAACAAGATATTTATATTAGAAGTGCTGATTTTTACGAGAAAAATGACGTTGAGACTCGCCTAGGGCATAGGTTGGAACAAGTTTTGGCGCAAGAGAAAGTAGTGATCTTAGAGGATGGTGAGAGAATCTCCTATGATGCGCTTTTGCTGGCAACAGGTTCCAGGCCCTTTATTCCTCGCTGGATTGATCTGGAGGTTGAAGGGGTGTTTTCCCTTTGGAATAAAGCAGATTCCGAGGAGATAAACTCATTTTTGCCCCAAGTTAAAAAGGCTGTGATCATCGGTGGGGGTCTCGTGGGTTTACAGGCAGCTCGTGCTTTAAATGCTTACGGCATTAAGGTAAGTGTTGTAGAAATGGCGAACCGCCTGATGCCGGGACAACTAGATCAAGCTGCCGGAGATATGCTGTTAACGGCCCTTGACAACCATGGGGTACAGGTATTCCTAGGGACCGAGGTAAAATCTATACAGGTAAAAGATAACCGGGTTGAGGGGGTTCAAACAGCCGAACATTTCCTGGAAGCTGAGCTGGTTATCATAGCAGTTGGAGTAAGACCCAATTTGGAGTTTTTGGCTGAAAGTGGAGTGCAACTTGAAAAGGGGATTGTCGTCAACGAATTCATGCAATCAAGCGTCCCGACAATCTATGCCGCAGGGGATATCTCTCAAGCTAAAAGCCTTCTTACCGGCGAATCTATGCTCAGGGCGTTATGGCTGACAGCAGTTCAACAGGGTAAAATTGCCGGGGCTTGTATGGTCGGAGCGAGGACAGCATATCCAGGCAGTCATGCGATGAACTCCATTCAACTTTTTGGCCTGCCGATTATTTCCTTGGGCAGAATTGATGGAGGCCCAGGCGTAGAGGAAGTGATTCTAAGTCAACCCTCTTCAGGAGTTTATCAAAAACTTTTACTTGAAGACGGTCGCTTAACAGGTCTCCTATTTGCGGGGGAAGTTCAGGGAGCAGGCGTTTTATATCACAAATTAGGACAAGTGCTTAACATGGGATATTGGGGTTCCTTAAGAGTGCTCGATGTGGAGGACATGCTGGCTTAAACCAAATTTGCAAATAGGAGTGTATTTAATGGGAATAACCACTAAAGCTGCTTTACTCAATAAAGCCTACGACATTTTTCTTGTCGAGCGTAATTTAGAATGTGGGCCTGATGAGGTTATTGTAAAAAACCATTTGATTGGAATTTGTGGGTCGGATAAAACCTTTTACAGAGGGCAAATGCCCCCACAGACTGCTGAGTTTAGACAAAAGCCTGAGTTTCCCTTCAAATTAGGACACGAGAGCGGCGGTACTGTCATAGAAGTGGGTTCTAAGGTCAGGGAATATAAGGTCGGGGACCAGGTTATTGCCTTTGGTTGGAATAATAATCTGGCTGAGTACTTTAGAGCAAAGGAATGGGAACTCCAACCGGTGCCGGAAGGTTTAGATCCGGATTTAGCGGCTTTGGGCGAGCCTATCTCCTGTGCCATGTATTCCGGCATGAACTCAGGTGTCCAATTAGGGGATACCGTTGTGGTTATGGGTGGCGGCTTTGCGGGTCAGATCATCGCTCAATGTGCGAAACAAAAGGGCGCTGAGAAGGTCATCGTCGTCGATGTGTTAGAAGGGAAATTAGCTCTGGCTAAGAAACTCGGTGCGGATATTGTCTTAAATTCCACACAACAAGATGCTACTCAGTTAATTGTTGAGTTAACTAAAGGGAAAGGTGCAGATGTTGTGGTGGAGGCGGCAGGCAGCCAAGAATCGATTAATATGTGCACCAAAATGCTTAGGCATAATGGAAAATTTGTGTGGTATAGTTGGATTACCCAACCGGTTACTTTGGATATCAGCCGGTGGCATGATGATGGTTTAGAGTTTATCAATACCTGCCTCGTTCATCATTCCTGGCGTGAACGATTTGTCTGGACTCCCAATACCCTTCGGCCAGTCCTACAAGGGCTGATTGACATTAAATCGTTAATTACCCATGAGTTTAAACTCGAACAGATTACAGAAGCCTTCGATTTAGTGGATAAAGATGATACGGCGATCAAAGTCATCTTACGTCCATAAGAATTAAATAGTAGGATTTTTTAGGACGAAGAAGCAGGGTTAGTCAACTTGGGGGAGAATAACTAAGCAATTGAAATGAGCGAGGGCTTCGGGAGGAATACTGAAGCCCTTGCTCCTATTTACTTCCAGGTCATCAGTATTATAGAAGGGATGTTGATTACCCATGATCGTCATGGCAAAAATCCT
>JAJYAS010000457.1 GCA_021779415.1 Bacillota bacterium | reverse complement strand
TTTTTTCATCGAAGAGAAAATCCTCTTGGCTTTTTTTGCGATCTTCATCCGTCATCCCTGCGTGATACTTTCCCGCCTTTAGACCATTTTTAACCAAGACCGAATGAAGGTTGTCCACTTCTTTGCGCGTTCCGGCATAAATAATTCCGGCCTGGTCGGCATGCGCTTGCACGTACTCCAAGGCAAAAATCTTCTTATTTTCTCCTCGAAGTGTAGAAAACGTGAGGTTCGGACGGTCAAAACCAGAAACAAAGACATTTGGAGCGTTTAACTCCAATAGCCGAACGATATCTATCTGGACCTCCTCAGTTGCTGTCGCAGTGAAAGCCCCAATCAATGGCCGTCTGGACAATGATTTGAGAAAGGCTCCAAGTTGAAGGTAACTGGGGCGAAAATCATGTCCCCACTGAGATACACAATGTGCTTCATCAATAGCCAAGAAAGAGACCTGCAGCGTCCCCAAGAGACTACGAAAACTTTCCGATTCCAAACGTTCAGGCGCAATATACAAGAGTTTAAATTCCCCACGTGCTGCTCGCTCAATTCGTGACCTGACTTCTTTTAGTGATAACGAACTATTAATAAAAGTGGCTGGAACCCCATATTGCTGTAATGCGTCCACCTGATCTTTCATCAAGGAAATTAACGGGGAAATAACGAGTGTCGTTCCCTCAAACAACAAGGCCGGGATTTGGTAAGCTAGCGATTTCCCAGCCCCTGTTGGCATTATGGCTAATGTATCCGTACCCCGGAGTAAACTTTCGATCACTTTTTGCTGGCCATCCCGGAATTGGGTATACCCGAAATACCTATGCAGTACCTCCAAGGCTTTGTTCAACATAATAACTAACATCTCCTTAAGTCATTTGACTAAATGAGCTATCCCTTTTATATTATAACAAAAAAAAGACCGGATAAGGACTTTTCCCTTAACCCGGTTTCAAACAAACCATATCTTTAGAACTAGCTCTATCTTACATGCAATCAATCCGGATAATTCCGATTGTATTCAGAGCTATAACTTTACTAGCCTTTTATGTCAGGTGCAATTTTAGCCCAGATCGCACGCAACGCTTCCGCAGCTGGAGTTTCATAACGGGTAATTGGGTGGCCCAGAACGATTGCTTGGGAAACCATCGGATCAAAAGGGATTTTGCCAATAACCGCTATGCCAAGCTGCGAGCAAACATCCTCGACTTCCTTTGAGACCTCGGGGTTGACATCCCATTTATTAATAATAACTTGCGTTGGAATTTTAAAATGCCCTGTCACCTTGATGACTCGCTCCAAATCATGTTTACCGGACTGAGAGGGTTCAGTGACTACGAGTACCTGCTGACAGCCGGTGATTGTGGAAATCACCACACATCCAATTCCCGGGGATCCGTCGATCAACACCGACTTGTTCTGGCGTCGGGCCTCATCCCGAGCCAGGCGTCGCACCTCCGCCACTAACTTCCCTGAACCGTCTGCCGCTAAGTACAGCTCTGCATGAGCAAAGTCCCCCACATTGGTTTCTGACAGAAAGACTTTTCCGGTCCCCTCGGGATAAAGTTGAATCGCTTGAGTGGGACAAGCATAGACACAGGCAGCGCATCCTTCACAACGTTGTGAATCAATATAAGGAACGTGAACTTTTTCAGTGACTGCCTCGTAGCGACATACTTCCTCGCAACGCTTACAATCGATGCAGAGCGTGTTATCAATACGAGCCGTCTGATTTCCTACATATTCCGTTTCCTTTTTGACTTGGTGTTCAAGAACCAGATGTAAGTTGGGAGCTTCAACATCGCAATCCGCAACAATCATTGATTCTGCTAGCTCAGTAAACGCCGCCGCAACCGTTGTCTTCCCAGTTCCTCCTTTGCCAGAAATAATGGCAATCTGCTTCATGCTTTCTCCCCCCTAGCTCTCCTCTGGTTGACTTCAGTAACAATACGTTCGCTCAGCGTCTTGAACAAATCGTTCCACTTAGGTTCGTGGATTAAGTTCAGCCCTCGAGAGTAAATTTTGGCAATTTCCAAATCAAAGGGAATACTACCTAAGAGGGTAATGTCCTCGACATTACAATACTCCCGAATGAGGGAGCCTCCATCGTCTTTATTGACAATAACACCAAAGTCTAATCCCATTTCTCGCATGAGTCGAACGGCAATCCTTAAATCATGCAGGCCAAAGAGGGTGGGCTCTGTCACTAGAAGTGCTAAGTCGCTACCTTCAGCGGAATGGATCACACTGCAGGAACTCCCCGGAGGACAATCGGCCACGATTACCTCCTCCACTTGAGAGGTGTGTCCCCTCTCGTGATGGCGCAACTCCCGAATCACGGGGCCAGAGAGGGATTCCCCTTCTTTTAATACTCCTTGTAAACATTGCAAACCGTTTTGTTCTCCCTCATCTATTTGCCCAAGCGGTCGCTTCACTTCATCCACCGCCCCTACAGGGCAAACGATTCCGCATGTGCCACAGCCATGACACAGTTCTGGGAAAACCAATACTTGGCCTCCGACAACCGCTAAGGCATGATATTGACAAGCCTCGCTACACTTTCCACACAGCGTGCACGCCCCATTAATTTCTGGATACGGTAAAAAAACCGTAGAAGTAGTACTGATTTGCGGGTGCAAAAATATAAATCCGTTTGGTTCTTCCACATCATAGTCAACATAGGTCGTTTGAAGATGAGGAACTAAACTGAGAGCCAGATTCACTGCTACAGTCGTTTTGCCAGTTCCCCCTTTGCCACTTAGCACGGCCAATCTCATTTAAATTCCTCCCTAGAAAAGCCATTCCTCCGAACGTTTTCTTTAACGTTCTCCTGCATGTGCTGCACCAGCTTCACTGATCTTAACCAAATGGCCCTCTTTCCAAGCTGTGATGGCCTCAATAAGTGTCATGCTTTCGCTTGCAGTGTAAGCTGGTATATTCCCTGCCTCGATCACTCGCAGAGCATTGGGACCCAAACTACCCGTTATTAAGACTTCCACCTTTTCCTTCGCCATATATTCCGCAGCAGCGATGCCTGCACCACCAGTCCCGGACAACGCCGGATTATCTTTATACTCCGCCGTCCTCTGGGGATCTTCAGAATCACAAAACAGGAAATACGGGCACCGCCCAAACCGATCATCCACAAACTTATCTAAATCTCGTCCCCCTGTTGAAATTGCAATACGCATCTTACTCCATCCTTTCTTTACCTAAAAGTCGCAATCGATAAAATCTAAGTTCTCTTCAACTACGCTTCGTTTCTTACCTAAGGGGTGATATGCCTTGTTACAGAATTTCACGTACTACAAAATAATTTAATTTTAATCAATAATTTTATTGATGTTTTCGGCAAAAAAATAATATTAGATATAATACATAAATTGTCTAAATTCTTATCGTTTTTACATTAAAATATGATTTCGCAGAAACCTCATTGTCATTGCGAGAATCAGTTATTCCCTGTTTTTCACGATAGTTATAGATAGCTTTACGCAATGCGCCTACTCCCAAATTTGAACAATGCTGTTTTTCCTTTGGCAACCCCCCCAAGGAATCAACGATATCCTGTTCGGTAATTTCCAGAGCAGTTCCAAGGCTCTTACCCTTTGCTAGAACTGTTGTCATACTACTGGTTGCAATCGATGCAGTACAACCAAACACCAAAAAGCTAATATCCATGATAATTTCATCCCGTACCCTAACATATATGGTCAAAGAATCCCCACAGTTCGGGTCTCCAACAGTTCCTTCACCATCTGCATCCGGCATACTGCCAACATTCTGCGGACACATAAAATGCTCCATAACCGTTTCTGAGTACAATTTTATCCACCACCTGATATGTTTCTCCGATTCACGATGTGCAGTGCAGTTAGCATCACTTAGAAGGAGGTCTCTTTACTTCCACTTGATCCCCTATTCGGACGATACCACCACGACGAACACGTCTTAATGCTCATGATGATGGTCATGATCTTGGCAGACGGACCCGGTACTTACAAGGTTTCCCGAGGCATACATCTTTGCCACACTAGCCACATTTCCAGAGGCCCCTGTTAGCACTTTCAGCCCTACCGCATTGAGACCATT
>JAJYAS010000456.1 GCA_021779415.1 Bacillota bacterium | reverse complement strand
CCAAAGGAGGGGCTTCCCTAATTAAACGATGATAGAACAGGTCCAGATTATTTCCTTCTGCATGAATTGTTACACCATGGCTGGAGTTATTTACCCACCCATTAATACCTAGTTCTTCCGCTAGCTTAAAAACAAACGGTCGAAAGCCTACCCCTTGAACAATACCATTGAAGTAAATAGCTCTTGCTTGTATTTTCATGATAAACGACCAGCTTTCAAGCTTACCTATATTAATTCTTCAGGTTCCGCCCCTCTATTGTACACGCCCCCCTCTATGTTCTTCAAGTGGATGCTCCACAAAATAGGATCTTCTTGACAAATAAGGAATAGTGCCTATATGCTAGGGAAAAGTGTACAATAATCAGACACATCTTTATTGGATTGAGACCTCTAGGAGGAATGTTAATGTCAGTCGTTAGCACTATAGAAGACAAATGCAAGGCCTGCTATTCCTGTGTGCGGAATTGTCCAGTAAATGCTATAAAGGTAGAATCGGGTCAATCAAGAGTCGTTGAAGAACGTTGTATCAGTTGTGGCAATTGTGTCAGAGTCTGCCCACAAAATGCCAAACAAATTGTCAGTTGTGTTGCAGAGACAGAAATTTTTTTGGGTCGAGAGAAAGTTGTAGCTTTACTGGCACCTTCTTTTCCTGCTAGCTTTTACTATTTGGAGCCAAAGGAGTTTTTCGAATCACTTAGTGAGTTAGGTTTTACTGATGTCTTAGAGGTAACTCACGGTATTGAATTGACAGTACCAGCTTATCAGAAATTCATGGCTACGAATCCTAAAATGGCCATCAGTTCATTTTGCCCAGCTATTGTTGGCATGATTGAGCGACAATTCCCCACCCTCTTGCCTTATCTGGTTCCAGTGGATTCTGCTGTTTTAGCAGCAGCAAAATACGCCTCCTGGAAATATCCGGGGTCTAAAATAGTTTTCATCGGGCCGTGCATTGCCAAAAAGCAAGAAATGATCGATTATGGTACTGGTTTTCTTGATTCTGTACTCACCTTTAAAGAATTAAAAAGTATGTTTGATTCCCGGGGATTACATGACAAGCAGGATCGCAAATACAAAACTGCACAAGAGGGCATTGGTTCATTGCCACCGCTTTTTTCCCTTAGTGGTGGTCTCACCCGTAACCTTGATCCTAAGGGGATTCTTTTCCGGGAAGAGGAGATTGCCGTCGTAGACGGGAAAGATGACTCGTTACTATTTTTGCAGAACCTTGCAAGCGGACTTAAGAGTGGGAACGTAAACTTCCGCTTTGTCGATATACTTTTGTGCAAAGGGTGTATCGATGGACCGGAAATGGACAGCCCTCTTGACTTATTCAGCCGGAAACACTGTATTTTAAAATATGCCCAAAGCAAAGAGAAAGACAGTTTGGGAATATATCCCGAGTTTAACTTAGATCGCCACTTTACAAACCGCTACAATCCTTTACCCGAACCTACTTCGACTGAGATTAAGGAGATTCTGCGCTTTACCAATAAATTCACACCTGAAGATGAGCTTAACTGTGGCGCTTGTGGCTATAATACTTGCCAGGAAAAGGCAGTCGCAGTCTACCAAGGTTTAGCGGAAATAGATATGTGTCTACCCCATTTGCTGGAACAATCCCGCGGTGAATTTGAAATCTATAAAGAGCGCTTGGAATTCAAAAAGGTCTATAAAGAGAATGAGCAATTTCTGATCGGTGAGAGCAAAAGTACTAACGAATTGCGCCGTTTAGCAGTGCAAGCCAGTCGCAATGATGCCAACGTTTTAATTCTTGGTGAAAGTGGGGTAGGTAAGGAAGTTTTTGCCCATTTTACTCATTTCCTTAGTAAGCGGCGGGATAATCCTTTTATCGGAATAAACTGTACCGCTCTGCCAGAAAACCTTCTGGAATCAGAACTGTTCGGCTATGAGGAGGGAGCTTTTACCGGGGCCAAAAAAGGTGGCAAACGTGGTAAGTTTGAGATTGCTGAAGGTGGAACCATTCTCTTAGATGAAACAGGAGATATGCCCATAACTCTTCAAGCTAAACTTTTGCGGGTTCTACAAGAAAGAGAGTTTGAGCGGGTGGGGGGTACACGAACCATAAAATTGAATGCTCGAATTATGACGGCTACTAACCGCGATCTCAAGCAACTAGTTAAAGAGGGAAAGTTTCGAGCTGACCTCTATTATCGCCTAAATGTAATTAGCATTAATATTGACCCGCTTAGGAAACGCAAGGAGGATATTTCTCCGTTAGCTATTAATTTCTTACATAAAATTACTCAAAATAAAAAACTTTCACCCAAAATTTTCTCGGAAGAAGCCTTAAAATGCCTCATTCAATATAATTGGCCGGGAAATGTCCGAGAACTGCAAAATATAGTTGAACGACTGTTGTACACAGTCGAAGATAATGTAATCCAAGTGTATCATTTATCACAATTTTTAAGTAGTGTTGTTGAGAATTACCCAGTTACGGAGATTTTACCCCTTAAAATTGCAGTTCAGGATCTGGAAAGGAAAATGATAACCCAAGCTTTGCTCACTACGGGTAATAACCGCGTGGCTGCAGCCAACTCTCTAGGGATACCTAGAGCAACTTTTTACTTGAAACTTAAAGAGTATGGCTTAATAGATTAACCATGAATATAATCAGTGTCTATATTTTGTACATGTCTATCATGTAGACATTTTGGATTGAGTGACATGGAGATGAACTTGGAAAGCGTGTTAGGACATGATATTACTAGAAAAAGAAGACTGAACTGTCTAAATATTGGACACAGAAGCCGGCTTTTGAGCCCTTATTTATTGGCACGCAATTTGCATAATATAATTGAATTGATTTAGGAATATTCTGAAAACTTTCCAGGGGATAAAGTGGAGGTGAAAACAACCCTCTTTCAGCAAAAATAGTCAAGAATGTTTCTAAGCCTAATCGTTTTTAGTATCAGACTGGCCATCCACAAACCAAAGAGACAACAACATATTCAGGAGGTGTTCTATTAATATGGGAAAATTTGATCTACTCAAAGCTAAAGGGGTTTCTCGGCGTGATTTCATGAAGCTTATCGGAGCAACGACCGCGGCACTTGGATTACCCGAACTTTTTGTCCCTCAAGCGGCTACTGCAATGGAACAGGCACTTAATAAACCCCCTGTAATCTGGTTGGAAGGTATGGACTGCACTGGGTGCACAGAATCGACTATTTCTACCCTGAATCCTTCGGCCGCCGAACTTATTCTAGATATGATCTCCGTACGCTATCACGAAACCATTATGGCCGGATCCGGTCAAACCTCAGAAGAAGCTTATCAAACTGCACTTAAAGAAAAATTCGTTCTCGTAGTAGAGGGCTCCTGTCCTGCCAAAGAAGACCGTTACTGTATGGTCGGAGGAAAACCATTCCGCCAAACCCTTATTGAAGCGGCCAAAAAAGCTCAGGCGATTATCGCTATTGGAAGTTGCGCCTCTGAGGGGGCTGGGATCCCGGGGGCTTGTGCAACGGGTGCCGTCGGTGTAGGAGAAATCCTCAAATCCGAAGGAATAAAAACACCACTCATCAATCTGCCCTGTTGTCCAGTCAAACCTACAACTCTTATTGGCACGATCCTCTATTACTTGACTTATCAAAAGGTTCCGCCTCTCGATGCCTATAGTCGCCCACTGGCCTTCTACGGAACTTTGTTACACGATAACTGCCCACGACGCGGTCATTTTGAAAACGGAGAATTCTTAACGGATTGGAACGACCCCATTCAAAAAGAGTATTGCCTCATTTTAAAAGGGTGCAAAGGTCCGAAGACCTATACCGATTGTGCGCAAGTATGGTGGAATGACAACACCAACTTCTGCATTAATGCCGGATCCCCCTGTTCCGGATGTTCAGAGAAAGACTTCTATAACGGATTTAGCCCATTATATTCCAAACAAGAAATGTTTAAGCTTCCAGGTATCGGTCAGATTAGTCCAGATACCGTCGGGACCGTTCTAGGAGGGGCTGCAGCAGTGGGTCTAGGTGTCCACTTAGTTGCTACAGCAGCAAGCGGAAGACTGAGCAAAAAGGATCATAAGGAGGACATGTAAATGGCAAAAG
>JAJYAS010000455.1 GCA_021779415.1 Bacillota bacterium | reverse complement strand
TGTTATAATAGGAAGTACTGCACCTTGATTCAAATAGATCCACGCCGCGGAAGTATCTGTAATAGCTAACAGTGACATACTTGTACCAACCGCAATTTTAAGCGGTGCCCCTAGGAGAAGGTTGAGCACTGGCACGTTAGCCCAGCCTGCGCCTATCCCAAACATTCCAGCAATTATCCCAATACCACTAAAGAGTACAAGCCCAGCGGGAAGTCTCCATACTGTCCAACGAACGTCCTTACCACTGGAAGGCTCGAAATAAGCACCTCCAATATTTAAGTAACGAGCTAAAGCATCGGGATGACCAATCTTAGGAAATTCACTATTTTTAGAAAAAATGAAAAGCATTGCAATCCCTGTAATTAAAAGCCCCAATAAAATCTTGAGAATACTTTGGGGTAATGAAAGACCTAAAAATGCGCCTACTATGCTTGATGCTGAAGCAATTACTGCTAAAGGTATAACCAAGCGTAAGCTAGCCAAATTTGATTTTAGGAGTTTAGGCGCTGCAGACAACGAACATGCAAGTGCTACAAACAAGCCTGAGCCGCGGATGAAGTCAAAGTTAAAGGGGAAAAAACTACTGACAATCGGCACATAGAGTACACTACCTCCTACCCCAGCTAACGCAGCAACTATACCAATCAAAAAGGTAGAAAATAGTAACGCTAGAGGCCATACCCACCACGGTACTCCAGGTGTTCCTGCTGCTTGTGCTACAGCAAGATTTGTTGATGTAAATAATGAACTAGCATACATAAAGAAATTTCCAATCATAACTTTCTGACCTCCTACGGTTATACTAAATATTTACGGTGGTTTTAGAACTTTAAGGATCGGTCAATGTCAAAGTAATATTCTTGACATTTATCCTTGTACCTATTTCACCGCCTCTCTATTTAGACAATCTTTGTTATGAACATCTTGAAATTCGTAATGTGTTGAGTTGATTATCCTACCCATATATTAAAACAATCCTTATTCTCAATAATCTTATCGGCAATCTTTGTCCCAACATATTGGAAGTAATTTTCGCCTAAACTATCAGGATCTACTATGAATTTTCCACTTTCAATGACTCGTCTAAGTAATGGAATGCAATTAGTTTTGTTAATGTCAAAGTTTTGAATTGATCTTCCAAATTCATTTCCTAATTTTGTCGTACCCCAAGATTTAGGTCCTTTTTCGGGTTTGATCTCGTAGACACGTCTCATAAATTCATAAGTGAATGCTCCAAAAGTAATTAAAATTTTTGGTTTATATTGAAAAGCAATTTCCCTAAATGACTCTATTTCGGAAGCTACTTCTGGTCCCCACCAATTTAGTGTCTTAGGAACTATATCGCTATCTTCAACAGCATTCCGGACATAAATATTCGTTGAGTCTATTCTCATATGCATTTCCTTAAATACTCTGTCCTGAATCTCAGCTAATACAGGTGACCAAATGTTATGTCGGACAGCAGGATGTTTCGGATTCACTAATAGCCAAATTGGGTAAGTTTTTTCTCCCGACTCCCTTTTCATCTTCCTCTTTACCCTCTCATCTATAGATGAATATTTATTGAGTACTAAGCTGGGCAAGCTAATCCCCCCTCGTTAAGTAGTTATGCTCGCTCACCGACAAGAGCTGGATGTTTATGAATCAGTTCGTGAAATTTTTCATAAATTTTTTCATAGTTTTTTATGGGTTCCTTATCCATCATTACCTTGACATTTTTCTCGAATCTTTTCTTGGATCTTTTCTTGGATCTTTTTTCGTAATACTAAGTAACTATGTTCACAATCAAATTTTAGCATTATGTTCGCTTGGTGTAAATAGCACGACAATATGTTCGTAATCACTATACGCTATGGATAGGCAGAATACGATTCAACAATTTTGTCATGTACAACACATTTCAACATGGTTCTAGGTCCTTCTCGATCACTAGTAAGGACCTAGAATCAGAAATATTTATTGATATTTCTTACTCTAAGCTCTAAAACTGATTTGAAAGTGCGTCATTTATTGGCATTTGCCATAATTGCTCGTCTTATTATTGCAAAGCTGGTTAAGGAACTATAAGAAATAAGGTTTTTACCATAACATCTTATATATTATAAAAACCATTATATATTCTTATGGATAAATCAATGTTTTTTTAATTTTAATTCAAATTTTTTAATTATTTTAGCGTGTATCTCCGCTGAATATCCGATCATAATGAATCCTTTGGATTGCAAAGGAACTGCCTTTGAGGCGAAAAAGTGGGTTGAGCCACTTAATCGATGGCTCAACCCACTTTTAAACTATCACAAACAACTATTTAAAGAGCTATTTGATTATCAACACTGGTATCGCAGATTTATTAAGAACACTCTGTGCTAAACAACCAAAAACTAACCGTTTCAAAATGCTTAGCTTCTTCGCACCAATAATTATAAATTCAAATGATTTATTGGTTGCATAATCTAGAATTACATCAACTGTATTTGAAATAGTAGTATCTGAATATAATACTTGGTGATTAACATTAAGTCCTTTCTCGAAAAATATTCCATTAGTCTTGTCAAGAATTTCGTCATGCATGCTCTTGTCCGTCGAATTAGATTCATTGATCAACTGTTTCAACCAGTCCGCGATAGGGCTAACCGGCCAATTATCCTTATCCTCAATCCGTTTAGATTCTGCTCTAATAGACCCTTCACCGCTTTCTTGTACTTGCACAACGGTTACCTTTAGATTAGGCAAACTCTTTACTAGGGTAGCAGTGTAAACGGCAGCGGATAAAGAATGCTGTGACCCATCAGAGTAAAGAAGCACCTTAACCTTATTGGAATTAGTCATGACAAATACTCCCTTTCACAAGAAACTAATAGCTTATACATGTTATAAATCTGCCACCATAGGCTAAACTAAAGTACTATTATATTTTTAAGTGTGATTGAATAAACCTGATTAATGATTAGATTAGCATTGTATTAAAACAGTGTCTATAATAGGCCAATATGTTCGTAATGAAATTATTCTATGAACAAATTTTGAGAATACAATTTAGAAAGAATAAAGACGTCTCTACAGAGTGGTACTGTGATAACAGTATCCCTATAGAGACGTCTTTATATAACCACGATATTTGTTATTGTTCTACAATTCGTATGTTATTGTTCTACAATTCGGTTGAAGTTTCATTAGCCAAACAAATAGTTTAGAACGAGATGACGTTTTTAGTTTCCCCATTGAAATTTGTAACAGATTCAAGTAAATTACACGTTATAGACTTCTCCATGTCATCGGCGTTTTCACAGTTAAGGACAGCTCTTGCTCTTTCTAAATCTTTTGAAGAAGTAGCAAAAATTTCATTCTCAGACAACATAAATTTGTTGTCAGCACCAATATCTTGATCAAAATTTGATTTCATAAGAATCGAGTTAATATTCGACCTTACACCAGTTACGATAACACTTCCACCGGATTCTTTGACAGACCTACTAAATATTTTCAAAGCGTTTAGTGACGTTATATCAATACTTGCAACATGCTTCATTCTTAAAATAAATATTCTCGATTTATCTACCAACATCTCTAGTTTTTCTTCTAGGTCCTCTGCGGAACCAAAGTAAAGGTTTCCTTGCAATTCGATAATTAGTATATCTACTTTTCCCTTAACGACTTCAATTTCTGTTTCAATAATTTGAGATTCTTTTCCCTGTGTTGGGATAAGAATTTTGATCGGTACTTTGTTTGTATCTCTCAAGTACAAGGCTATGGAAAGTCCAATTCCCAAATAAATTGCATATGAAAGGTTTGGTAGCAAAACTGTAGCAAAACACGTAACCCACATAGCAAGAGAATCTGATTTGAATTTACCTAAATTAACGACCTTCATGATTTCTTTTGTGTTAATCAGGTTGTATGCAGTCACCATCATCACCCCAGCGAGACTTGCATTGGGAATGTACTTCGCAAATCGGGCAAAGAATAAAAGGACGATAGCCATTATTACTCCTGAAATGATACCTGCGAATCTTGTCGCTGCTCCGCTATGATAATTTATTGCAGTACGTGTAAAAGAACCGGATCCAGGAAAGCCCTGGAAAAAT
>JAJYAS010000454.1 GCA_021779415.1 Bacillota bacterium | reverse complement strand
GGGATACAGTTTTCAATAACGTTAAAACCTTTGTAACCGAGAACATTGACGTTGATTTCCAGAAAGAAAACCGCCGTGTCGCTCCATTTATTGCAAAAGGAGCTGGCGGCTTTGACATGGACCGACAAGGTTTCGTGACTAGGAACTACGTCCCCCCCATCGTTGCCCCGCAGCGCAAATTGACCGTTGAGGACATCGTGAATCGTTCCATGGGTGAGAATATTTACAGTCAGCGCACACCTGAAGAAAGACAGGCCGAACGCATCGCTGAGGACTTAGCTTTCTTTGAAAAAACCATCACTCGCCGCGAAGAAATTATGTGTCGCGACATTCTACTGACAGGCAAGTGTGTAATGAATGGATACATTGATGACAAGTTGAATAATTACACCCAGGATGCCATTGACTATGGATTTAGTCAACTGGTAGCTCTTTCTGGCGGAAGCTTATGGTCAGCCCCGTCAACTTCTAAGCCCCTTGATGACCTAAAAGCATGGAGAGGAACAGTGTTTAAAAACTCCGGTACTGTGCCAAATATTTGCTTGATGTCTGCGAATGTGGTTGATAACTTTGTTCTTCATCCACAGATTACTGGAATCTTGAACCGCAATATTATGATGGCTATGCTCGCCCCTGTTGCCGATGGTTATCAACAGAATGCTCTTTCTAGGCCAACAGTCGATCTTTCCGCTTATGAAGGTGCGATTACCTTCGTTGGTACATTGCCAGGACTCGGCCTCGAGATCTATCAATATGACGCTTGGTATGACGACGATAATGGTGTGACCCAGCAAATGATTCCCGATAACACCGTTATCCTATTCAAAAAGAATATGGGCAGACGCTTCTATGGAGCAGTTACCCAAATGGAGATGGACGGAAACTTCTACACCTATGAGGGCCAGCGCGTGCCAAAGGTGTGGAGCAACATCAACGCTGACACTCGCATGATCCGGACAACTTCCCGACCACTACCTGCTCCAGACGTAATAGAGGACTGGCTCGTGGCCACTGTCCAGTAAAGGAGGGCAAAGAGATGCTTATAGTAATAAAAGGCCATGTAAAGCACGACGGGCGAAATTATGTCAGCGGAGAAGCTTTACCTAAGATGCCAAGAAAAGACGAGACAAGGTTGCTTGATCTCGGGGTATGTATTGAGGGGGGAACTCCTGAAGTTGATCAGGAGCTACCCCATGACCAGATACATGATCTGCCCACAGATACAAACGGCCTTAACTTAGACTTCGACCCAGATGACGCCATTAAAGGCAAGGCGTAATGAATAACCTGTTTAAGGCGCAAATTCAGGCCGACTTAAAGAAGGTCTTCTTAAATGAAAATGAGTTCGCCGACCTACACAATATCAATGGCGTGGATGGAATTGCTTGCGTTATCGATGGTGGTATTACCGAATCTCTTCGTCCAGGTCTTGGACGTTTTGATGGATCAGAAAAAGAAACTATCACACTTGCAGTAGCTGAGTCGGATTGGCTTGGAGATCCCGTGACTAGAGTGAGTTGGCAAGAGAAACCTCCGGCCTATAACCAACTAGTGACCGTAGATTTAGCTAGATATCGCATCAAAAGCGTTAATTCAAATAACGGTCTGTACGAAATATCCATGGAGTCGATAAAATAAAATTCCTCCTGATGGCAAACAAAATCTCCCCAAAAAGGGGGTAGTTGAATGATTAGTGTCGAGGTTGAAAACTTAAAACAGGTCCAAAAAGCACTAAAAGATCAACCACAAAAGGTAAACCTCGTACTTTCAAGGGCAATAAACCGAGCAGCAACAAACGCAAAGTCAAACATGTCCAAAAAAGTGCGAGAGGAATACCTCGTAAAGGCTTCCGACATCAAAGATACAATCAATATATCTAAGGCGACATCATCCAATCCTTCTGCAATGGTAAAATCTAAAGGCCAAAGGATAGACCTTGTGGATTTCAAGCTCACTCCGAAGGTTTTATTTAAAGGTCAGAATAATTACAGCGTTCAAGTGCATAAATCCGGGGGCTTAAAAAAGGTCCCTGGATTTGCGGCTGCGAGTAACAAATGGGGTCTGTTTATGCGGACTGGAGTAGCCCAATATCCAATAAAGCGCCTGATGGGGCCATCAGTACCGCAAATGATAGGCCACGAAAGCGTTATTACTTGGATAGAGCAAGAAGCTGGACTGATGCTTAATAAGCGGGTTGAGGTAGAACTTAAACAAGTTTTAGGAGCGAAAAGATCATGATAGCTCTCGATTTGCAATCGGTACTCATTTCAGAATTTCAAACCCTGTTTACTGGGCAACTTTTCCCGGCATATTCCCCAAATACAGGAGACATCCCGGATCCCGTGCCCCTAAACATCTATTCTCAAGCCTTGCCGCAAGAAGGGAACGGGGATTTAGGGGTTTATGCTCCATATTTAGTGGTGCAACTCATAAGCGGCAAACAAGATGATGAAACAGAGCCCGAAGATGTCAAGGTTATCCTGAATATTGGGATTCACTCGTATGACGAGCAGAATCAAGGCCATATTTACGTTTTAAATATCATTGAAACAGTCCGGCAATACCTATTTCTGAAGCGAACCTTCGGAAATAGGTATTTCGTTACGCTACCTTTTGAATGGAAGTTAAACGACGATGATATTTGGCCGTATTTTGTTGGAAGTGTTGAAACGAATTGGAATCTGCCTATCATCATGCCCGATGATCCTAATTTGTGATCTTAATCTCTTAAAAGGAGGGAAATTATGGATAATTATCAACATGGTATATACGGTAATACCGCAGCCACCGTCATGCCCCCTGCAACCGTGGCAACGGCGGGTATTCAGTGCGTTATTGGAACTGCGCCAGTCAACTTGCTTGCCGATCCACAAAGCGCTGTAAATATTCCTATGTTACTAAGCGCCCTTGGAGATGCCCAAACCAAACTTGGCTATAGCAGCAATATGGACCTAGATAAATACACTATTGGGCAATCAGTTCACGCAACATTCGAGGTCTTTAATACCGCGCCATTAATAGCAATCAATGTGTTAGATCCTACCAAACACACCACCCCCGGCACGTCAAGTGGTGCTATGGTTAACGGAGCCTACACACCGGTTGACAAGGGCATCCTGCTTGCAGGCTTGGCCGTAAAGAACACAGGGGGCACGACAACCTATGTCCTTGGTACGGACTATACTACGTCATGGAACTCCGATGGAACGCTGACCATTAAGAGGGTATCAACCGGAGCAATAACCACGGATACAACTACAGTACAAGTGACTTACAGTATTCTAGACCCGACTAAAGTGGTAGCAGCAGATATTATTGCAGGCATTGCGTTAATTACCCGCGTATTTCAAGCTCTTTCCACTAAGGGAAATGCCATTATTCCGGCCACCATCCTAGCCCCTGGATACTCTCAAATGCCAACAGTTGGAGCAGCCTTAATAGCAGTAGCCCCGACAGTTAGTACGGTTTTTCACGCTACAGCAGTCCTGGACATTGACAGCGCAGTAGCCACCACAGTTGCAGCAGCGATAGCGTGGAAGGTCACTAACAACTACATTAGCCGTGATGCCATCGCGTGTTTCCCAAAGGTAAAAACGAACCAAGGAAAGATCATATGGAAATCTGCTCAAGCTGCTGCGCTAATGCAAGCCAATGACGCAGCGAATGAAAGCACTCCGTTCGTATCGCCATCAAATAAGGATTACAACATCCTTGTCACAATGCTTGGAGATAACGTCACTCAGGTCATGTACACATTGGATGAGGCTAATCAGCTCAACGGAGAGGGCATATTTACGGCTTTAAACTTCATGGGTTGGAAATCTTGGGGAGATAACACAAGTATTTATTCATGGGTTGCTACACAAGCAGGAACAGTTTATGATCCCAAAGATCAATTTATCAACATCAAACGGGCATTTGACTGGCAGAACAATAGGTTTATTACCCAGTATTGGAGTGCAATCGACAATCCAATGAACTTCAGGGCCATTCAAACGCTCATTACGGACGAAAATCAGTTTTATAATCCATTTATCACGACTGGTTTAGTCGCTGGCATGAGTATCCAATACAATCAAGCGGATAACCCAACC
>JAJYAS010000453.1 GCA_021779415.1 Bacillota bacterium | reverse complement strand
GAAGCCTTAATGAATTCTGAACTAGCTAGTATTTACCTCCCAGATGAAAAAGTGGCAAGAAACCATTTGATTGAAGCATTTGAGAGAAAAGAAATGTATTTAGCGTTAGATAGAGAAGCTAAGTGCATAGGATACATAAGGTTTGTTTTAAATGGTATATTTTATAATTTTCCATATGTATGTAACATATCTGTTAAGGAAAATTTTCGTATGCGGGGCATAGGAAAAAATCTTTTAGAATTTTTTGAAGATATAGGTTTTATACATTCCGATAAGGTGTTTCTCCTTGTGAGTAGTTTTAATAAGCGAGCTAAAAAATTGTATGAATCAATTGGTTAATCATCGTGAGCTGGATAATGCGAAGCGTTAATTTAAGGAGTGCGTAATGAGTATGACTATTCAGCTTGCTGAAAAGAAACATGAACAGGCCATTTGTGAATGTGTAAGTATGGCTTATAGTATGTACATTGAAAGAATGGGTAAAAAGCCTGCTCCTATGCTTTCGGATTATTCTAAACTTATTGAGAAGAATGTTGTTTATATAGCAACAAATTCGGAAGAATCTATGGGCATTATTGTCTTTTTTCCAAAAGGAAATTCCCTATTTATCGAAAATGTAGCAGTTCACCCAGATTTCCAGGGAAGAGGAATTGGACGTAAATTAATTGAGTTTGCTTTAAATTTTGCAAAAAAGGCGGGTTTGCAAGAAGTCAATCTTTATACAAACGAGTTAATGACTGAAAATATTAGGTACTATCTTGGGTTCGGGTTTGTCGAATTGGGACGCCGATTAGAAGACGGTTACAGACGAGTGTATTTTGTAAAACCTTTATAACTTAATTATTCTGTAGGGCATGGAGGTAAAGTGGGAGATAATTAGAGAAACTTATCAACGATATTGGTAGACTGCTCATATAGTTAGAGCTAATACGCATTTTTCTTAAACCCAGCAGTGTAAATGTCGTCCAACCTCTATGTAGGTGGACGGTATTCGTAGAATAATCGGAGGTTGGCATTACAGGCAATACAACGCATATTAAGAATGATGCGTCATAATAGAGTGATAGTAATGCTTAAATCTATTCTGACTTAGAATTAGAAAGCACCTATCTTAAAGCCAACAACAATTGTATTAATCATAACAAAAAATGTAAAAGCAGCTACTCCGATAATTAAATAGCCTGATTTATCTTTTTCTTTTTGGTGTGAAATAGTATGCATACCCATAAATAGCATCATTAAACTAAGACTTCCTTGCATAGAAATACGAAGGAGCCAGTTCTCTATATTAAAAAATCCAAAAACCGCTAAAACAATTGTTGTAACGGAGAAAAATTTAGTTATTTTTTTTAATAATCCTTCTTTTAACACGAATTTCATAAACATTTAACCGCCTTTCTGAAATATTAATTTGCTATGCTGTATCCTACGAATGCGCCATACTGAAAATTATACCACATAGATAATGCGAACAAAGTGCGTTCTCGTAAGAGAATGCTTTTAATTATGGTTACCACCCAAGTGCTTACCACTATTTGCGTCACACAAAGCCATGTACTTGCAAATTTCTATAATAAGCGATACAATATGGTTCATTGATGAACTATTCCATTATGGACTAAATGATTGGAGGATTTTTGTTATGGATTACAACGACCCAAAGGTAAAGCGGGCGGGAGAAGTTGTTCAATCTTTTATGGCGATTAGTAGAATTTTAACAAAGTTTACATCGCAAAATGCCGAGAGCTTGGGACTTACATTACAACAGATGGGAATATTGAATACAATCAGTGCCTTTCCAGAAATAACTCTTAAAGAGATAACAGAAAAGTTAAATCTCCCTAAAAGCACAGTTAGCGTAAATGTTGATAGTCTTGTTAACCTAGAGCTTATTGATAGGAAAATCACAGAAGAAGACCGAAGAGAAATCCATTTAGCTTCAACGCCAAAAGGTAAAGAGCTATCCAGAAAATCTTCCCAAAATGCCCTGTCATATCGAGCTATGATTTTAGCATTTGAAAAAATGCCAGAAGAAGATATTCAGGTTCTAATTAGAACACATAAGGAACTCCTAGAAGATTTGCGAGACTGCAACTTTTAATGGTTAACATTTTTTGCTAAGATAGCGAGCGATTTTGAATGCTAAAATAATGGACGGGTTGTATCGACCATTCTTAACAAGCGGACAACCTCCTATATAAGCCTGTCCTGCTGCTGACAAAACCAAGTGATCCCCTTTGGAACAAGGAAGCCCAGATGCGCTTCATAGAATGCTTGTTGATTTCACCGGTGCGGGTCACCATTAAAATTCATCGTTAACTCAATAGTCTACCCGCAATGACCATCCTTTGGATTTGCTGAGTTCCTTCGTAGATTTGCAGGATCTTAGCATCCCTCATCAGTTTTTCCACTGGATAATCCTTCATGTACCCATAGCCGCCATGAACTTGCACGGCATCCACCGTTACTTCCATGGCTATATCAGCTGCATAGAGCTTGCACATAGCACCAAATTTAGGGTCTATTCGCTTAGCGTCTATCTCAGAGGCAGCCAGCAAGACCAAACTTCGGGCTGCTTCTACCTTAGTAGCCATATCCGCGAGCATAAAAGCAATCCCTTGATGTTGACCAATAGGCTTCCCGAACTGGGTTCTAACCTTGGCGTAGGCAATGGACTCTTCAAGGGCCCTGCGCGCCACGCCAACTGCTGCCGCCCCTATACTCATTCTGGTTCGATCCAGGGTCTGCATAGCAATCTTGAACCCATCCCCCTCTTGTCCCAGCAGATCCTTAGCCGGAACTCGCACATCTTCAAAAATAACTTCTGCTATGTGGGAAGCCCTATCTCCCAGTTTATCTTCAACTTTTCCCATGGAGACACCCGGATTATCTCCGGATACCAGAAAGGCGCTGATCTTTTTGGTCCCTTTAATTTTAGCAAAAACTGTATACATACTTGCTATACCACCATGGGTGATAAAACACTTGGCACCATTAATAATATACTCATCTCCGACTTTCTCCGCTCGAGTGACCATGGATTTTGCATCGGAGCCGGCGCCGGGTTCTGTGAGACAAAAGGCCCCCAAAAGGGGTTTTTCGGCAAATTGCGGCAGCCACCTGTCTTGCTGTTCTTCCGTGCCTGCAATCAGGATTGGCGTAAGGGCCAGGGTATTGCCGTCCCATGCGCCGCTGATTCCCAAACATCCGTAAGCCAATTCTTCTATTAATATGGCTTCTGTAACATGGTCCAGTTCTAAGCCATCGTATTTCAGGGGCAGATTAAAATTCCACAAGCCAATCTCAAACCCTTTTTGAATGATGGGCCAAGGCATTTCACTTTTCTGGTCGTATTCCGCTGCCACAGGAATAATCTCGTTTTTCGTAAATTTCCGAACCATCGTTTGCAAATCTTTTTGTTCATCAGTAAGTTCAAAGCTTATCATAAATACACCTCCAAAAACTAGCCATAATCCTGTTCAGTGGGGGTTTTTACTCAACCCAGATGATCGCTCCCGCACCCTGGGTTAAACCACCGCAGATGGCACAGGCCGCATAACCTCCGCCATTCTCTTTTAGATTGTAGGCTGCCGTCATCATGATTCGAGCTCCGCTGGCAGTGTTGGGGTGACCGGTGGCAATGGCACTGCCGTTGACATTTAGTTTGTTCTTTAAATCCTGATATTTCCCGGCATCATTATCCAAAATCGGCTTTTCCGATGCCTCTTTGACCATTTCCCGATAATCACTGCTTAAGAACCGGTCGTTGGAGAGAAGTTTACAGGAAACCAGCGGCACACAGGCAAAGGCTTCATTAATCTCCAGATACTTCAGGTCAGCCATGGTCAGCTTTGCTTCATCTAAACACTTCTTAATAGCGAAGGCGGGAGAGACGGGCATGATTCTGGGCTGCAAGGCAATGGCGGCAATGGATACTAAGGTATAGATTATGTCCAGCCTCAGTTCTTCGGCATGTGCTCTGGTGGTGAAAATTTGGGCGGCGGCACCGTCGTTCATTCCCGGGGCATTACCCGCCGTGCAGGTCGGGTTGCCGAAGATGGGCTTTAACTTGGCTAGGGCTTCGGGAGTAATATCTGAGCGGTATTG
>JAJYAS010000452.1 GCA_021779415.1 Bacillota bacterium | reverse complement strand
GTTCAGCACCCATCAAGGCCATACAACGTGCGGCTTCTGGATACCATTGATCCCAACACACCCCTACTCCAATCTTTCCGTATCGTGTATTCCACACTTTAAAACCTGTATCCCCCGGGTTAAAGTAGAATTTTTCTTCATAACCCGGACCATCCGGTATGTGACTCTTGCGATATTTCCCCAGCACTTCACCATTGGCATCAATAACGGCAAGGGAATTATAGCGGGCATAGTTTTTTTTCTCATAGAAACTGATTGGCAGGACCACCTTAAGTTCTTGAGCTACTTGTTTAAAATGCTGAACAGCTTTATTCTGGTCCAATTCCGTAGCATAGACATAATAATCTGCTTTTTCCTTTTGGCAGAAATAAGGGGTTTCAAACAGCTCTTGCAACAAGATGATTTGAGCGCCCTTTCCTGCTGCTTCCCTAACCAACCTATCCGCTTTTCCAATGTTTTTATCGACATTCTCTGAACAGCTCATTTGAGTGGCAGCCACTTTTACGTTTCTCACACTAATTCCTCCCCGCAGGCATCTGCTGAGTTGTGCAATGCACATTCCCACCCTCACGGATGATCCCCATCCCATTGACAGTTCGAATCCGCCGTTCAGGGAAAATTTCGCCCAACACCAGCGCCGCCAAGCTGTCCGTCTCTTTCGCCTTACCGCCAAAGACGGGCAAAATGATCCCCCCATTAACAAAGTAGAAGTTCAGATAACTCAAGGTTAAGCGTGTATTAGTCTCCGGGTCACACAATTTCGGAGCTTGCCGGATAGGAATAATTTCAATCTTTCTTCCCTGAGCATCCGTTTCTTTTTGGAGAATCTTTAAGTTTGTTCGCGTAATCTCATAATTTCCATCTTCAGGATCGTCACAAACTTGCATCAGAATTTTACCCGGAGCCACAAAACAGGCGATATTGTCCACATGTCCGTCGGTCTCGTCCCCGTCTAACCCGTTTTTCAGCCAGATAACTTTCTGTATATTTAAGTATTTCTTTAACTCTGCTTCAATCTGTCCTCTTGTCAATTCAGGGTTACGATTGGGATTCAGGAGACACTCCTCCGTCGTTAAAAGCGTACCTTCTCCGTCCACATGAAGAGAACCTCCCTCCATCACCAGGGGAGCATCAAACCGCTTTAATCCGAAATGATTTAAAATTCGAGGCGCTACCTTATCGTCCAAATCCCACGGCGCGTATTTGCCCCCCCAAGCATTAAATCGCCAATTGACCCCTGCCACTTCCCCACTATCAAGGACTAGAAATGTCGGTCCGTTATCCCTTAGCCAAGCATCATTATGTTCGATAGCCAGGAGTTCAATTCGTTCATTCTGAAATAAGTGCGAGAGCCTCTCTAAATCGTTAGGGTTAACCACAACCGTAACCGGTTCAAATTCAGCAATAGCCTGGATAATTTCAGAATAACCTCTGCAAACCGCATCAAAATCTTCTGGATGACACATAGACGCCTGGACAGGCCAAGAAATAAAGGTGCGTGCATGTTTAACCCATTCCGCTGGCATTTTATAGTTCAAAGTGTTTGGATACATTATTTTCCCTCATTCATTATTTTATCGTTCATTGTCTGGATATCATTTATTATTGTGTCAATAATCCTCTAATAAAAATCTATAAGTACAGCGCGATTCACACTGCTGGGTGCTATTATGACAGTTAAAGCCAACGATTTCCCCTTCTCCTTGTCCAACCAACGGTTTTAATCGATGGATTTCAAGGGATACCATCTTAGCAACAACTGAACAAACTTCCTTTCGTTCCTCAATGATTTTCTCCAACGAATCTCCTCCTGCAAAATCAGCGACCGGCTTTCACCCGCCTTCAATTTGGAACATATAATTTAGCTTTCATTATACAATAAAAATGTTCCATTTTCCTGTTCAGGCCACGCAAAACCCCTCATTATGTTCCGTCAGAAAATGCAGTTATTACGGACATCGCTAGTTTCAATATCGCAAATACATAATAGGAAGGATTACAGTACTATCTGTAACCCTTCCTATTTAACATTAACACTGTGAACGCAGTTCTGTAGTAGCTTCCCAATCGACACCCTCTTCTGCTAAGACAACCCCATAATCCTGCCTAGCCTTAGTCGGAGAAATAACAGCATTTAAGACATCTTGTCTTACCCTCTCTGGATCTCGCTGTAAAGGGTCACCCCACCCACCTCCACCTGAGGTAATCACAGTGAGTACGGTCCCCCTCGGCAACGAACGATCACTTTCTTTGCTCGCCATAGTGATCCGTTGTCCATCTTCCATTGTCAATTCAGCGTAGTTCAGACTTCCGGGTTTTCCTGAAACAGCACCAAAGGGTGGTATTTTCATCCCATCACCGAACATGACTATATTGGTCGGTTCGCCATAGAACTTCAAACTGTAACGAATACCTGATCCCCCACGCCACAGCCCTGACCCGGCACTATCCATTTCCATCTCGTGACATAACGTTAAATGAGGATACTGAATTTCATTGGCCTCAATATTTGGGGCACGCACTCCTCCATAGTTAGATAGGGGGGCCATATAGGCGGAGCCATCTCGCCCTGCTATTCCTCCGCCCGAACCTAGGGCACAAAAAGCGAAGCCCACGTAAAATTCTTGGTTACGAGGGTCGATACCATAAAACGACGGACCACAGTAACGTCCAAAACCAGCGGGTAATCGGTCACCAGCGACTGAGTCTAAGGCTTGGAAAATAGCGCTGATGATTTCACTTGCCGGGGTCAGGGTACTTAACGTAACCGGCGCAGGATCATGGGGATTAACCAGACTCCCTTTAGGCATATTTACTTGAATCGCTCGGAAAGCCCCACTATTGCGGGGAATATCCGGACCCAAGGCCCAAAGTGCGCCAATCCAGGCTGCAGTCGTACTCGTAACCAACGCTGTATTTACAAAGCCTTTAACCTGAGGATCTGTCCCGTCAAAGTCAAGGATCATCTCTTCCGCACGAACTTTAACTGTAACCTTGATTTTGATAGGATTCGCTTGGAAGCCATCATCATCAACCCATTCTTCCCCAATGTAATCTCCATCCGGCAAATCCTTGATGGCCAAATGAGTGAGTTTTTCAGCATGATCTAGGAGATACCCTACTGTTCCTTTTATCCGAGCTGGAGAGTAGTTGTTAAGCAGTTCTGTTAAACGAGCAATTCCAATATTATTGGCTCCCATTTGTGCCCACAAGTCATTTTGTAGCATTTGCGGATTTCTGACATTACGGGTGATCAGATCCATAACCTCATTGATAACCCGCCCACAACTCACAAGCTTAATCGGAGGAATACGCAAGCCTTCCTGGAAAATCTCGGTCGCCTTGGCATTGTAACTACCTGCAACAGAACCACCGATATCACCGTGATGAGCTCTGCTAACACAGTAGAAAAGAACCTCTCCATTAACGACCAAAGGGGTGATTATTCCGATATCGGGAAGATGATTTCCCCCTTGATAAGGGTCATTTATGATATAGACATCGCCCTCTTCGACCCGTCCTGAATATTTCTTAATAATTTCCTTAACGCTAAATGTTCCAGCAGCTGCTAAGATAGGAATGCCATTAATCTGAGAGACTAAATCCCCATCTCCGTTACAGATTCCACAGGCGAAATCGCAGGCCTCGGCAAAAATAGGGGATCTGGACGATCGTTCTAAGGCATAGCCCATTTCCTTTGTGATCGTATCCAAGCGGTTAGCAATCACTGCGCGCTCGATAACCTCATCCATTTTGGCCTTCATCGTTAACGTCCATCCTTTCCTATAGTAATCCTTAAGTTACCGGCCAGATCAAGTTCCGCCTGACAATTTTCTTCTATTAAGATAGTCGCAAAGTCCTTTCGAATTAACGCAGGGCCTCGTAATCGCATGCCATGATTTAAGTCCTGCCTTTGATAAATCTCTATCTGCTGAAAAGACCCATGCAAATAGACGGATTGCAACTTTATGTTGTCCAATGTGTCCGGTGTTTCTCTTGTTTTCTCCAGGCCCGCATGTGTTTCAATCTTATGCTGAAAGGAATTCTCCTTTTCCTTTGCTAACAGTCGCAGGTTCACAAGTTCTAAGGGCTTTTCCGGCTGGCTATA
>JAJYAS010000451.1 GCA_021779415.1 Bacillota bacterium | reverse complement strand
TGGGCGGGGTTCGAATTTGTTAATATCGGATGAAGGGCTCTCTGGCATTGTGTTAATGACTACGGCGCTGCGCGCGATTCAATGGGAGGATTACAAGGTACAGGTTGAAGCGGGGTACCCTCTGGCCCGTTTAGCCCAAGAAACCGGGGAACGGGGGTGGAGTGGACTGGAATTTGCTCGGGGAATTCCAGGGTCTTTGGGCGGTGCGGTTGTCATGAACGCCGGTGCCCACGGTGGGGAAATGGCACCTCTTATTCGTAGTGTTACCGCGCTTCGCGCTGATGGGACAATAAAGAAGTTCGAACGCTCTGAACTCGAATTTGCCTATCGGTCGTGTTCTTTGCGCGGTCAGGCGTGGGTATTGAAAACTCAGCTTGAGTTTTCAGCGGGGGATCGTGAACAAATTTTAAAGAACATGAAAGAGAACTTAATCAGAAGATCGGCCAACCAACCACTTGAAAAACCCAATGCAGGGAGTGTTTTCCGGAATCCACCGGGTGATTCTGCTGGTCGCTTGATTGAAGCAGCAGGTTGGAAAGGAAAAAGCATTGGAGATGCTCAGGTTTCGGATAAACACGCAAATTTCATTGTAAATAACGGCAAGGCTAGGTCTAACGATGTTTTAGCTTTGATCGAGTGGATCCAGAAAGATATTCAGTCGAAATTTGGGATAACGTTACAAACAGAAGTTGAGTATCTTGTGGCGAAATCATAGAGATCTCACAAAGAAAGGGAATTAACTCGTGCGAAAAGAGGGGGCAGGATTATGGCGATGGATCGCTATGTTATCACTGGAAAACAGCGGTTAGAAGGAACTATCCGGGTAAGCGGGGCTAAGAATTCATCCCTTCCCTTACTTGCAGCGACTTTATTGGCAGAAGGGACATCTGCGTTGCTTGAGATCCCGGCGTTAGCTGATATTACTCATATGATCGAAGTGCTTGAACACCTCGGCTGTGGGGTAAGGCGTCAGGATGAGTCGTTACTTATTAATGCCGGAGCGTTAGAGTCTTGGGATGTCGATGAAAGTCTGATGCGGCAAATGCGTGCTTCTAATCTTATATTGGGCCCATTACTAGCTCGGCATGGACGAGTAAAAATATCGAGACCAGGAGGGTGTGCCATCGGTTCACGCCCCATGGATCAGCATATTAAAGGGCTTCAACAACTTGGGGTAAAGGTTAAAGAAAAACATGGGTATATTGAAGCTTGGACAGATCAATTGCGGGGGGCCGATGTCTATCTCGATGTTCCAAGTGTCGGCGCGACAGAAAATATTATGATGGCGGCAGTTTTGTCGAAAGGGATCACTGTCATTCGCAATGCGGCACGAGAACCAGAAATTGTTGATCTACAGAATTTCCTCAATAAAATGGGGGCTAGAGTACGTGGCGCAGGTATGGATGTCTTGAGAATTGACGGGGTCGATGTGCTCCACCCTGCGGAACATACTGTGATATCGGATCGCATCGAAGCGGGTACGCATATGATCGCAGCAGTAATGACTGAAGGGGATGTGGTAATAGAGAATGTTGTGCCTGAGCATCTTGAACCTGTGATTGCAAAATTACGCCAAGCAGGAGCGAATATTACCCTTCTCGATGATTCGGTTCGCGTTCAACAGCGGGGAAGAATTAAGGGAGTGGACATCAAAACAATGCCCTACCCAGGATTTCCGACAGATATGCAGCCTCAGTTTATGGCCATGCTTTCCTGCGCGGAAGGAACCAGTATCATGACTGAAACGATCTTTGAAAATCGTTTTCAGCACGTTGATGAGTTACGTCGCATGGGCGCGCAAATTACGATTGAGGGAAGAACTGCAGTCATTCGTGGGGTGGAAACTCTTGAAGGGGCCTTCGTTGAAGCCACTGACCTTCGGGCTGGTGCAGCACTCTTTCTTGCCGCCTTAGCAGCGGAGGAAGCTACTGTCCTCGAAAAGGTTGATTACATCGATCGGGGCTATGAAAATTTAGAAGAGAAATATCGGCGGTTAGGAGCGAGGCTTCGGCGTGTTATTCAGTAAGAGTAACAAGGTGGACTGCATTGATGTTTGCAAATAATAACGAATTCTACTTTCAGTATGACTATAGTAAGCATAGTTGCCGAGTATAGATAGATATAATGGAGCATTTTGTCAAGAGAAGTCTTCAGAAAAGGCATGACAGAATAGGACTGTATTCGTTATACTTGGGATAAGGAGGAAAAGCGAAATGCAACCCAAGAAAATGAATACGTCCTTTCTCAATGTCGCTGTTTTAACGATTTTACTTGCCCTAGGTTTGACCCTTTTCTTCCGTTCCAGTGCATTTGCGGTTCAACATGTCATCGTACAGGGACTTAAGATAATCCCAGAAAGTCAAATTCTGAAATTAGCCAATGGAGTTCAGGGGCAAAACTTATTGCTGTTTGATCAAGAGGCGCTTAGAACGAAAGTTTCCTTGCATCCGCTTGTTAAAAGCGTACAGTTTCAGCGTAAGCTTCCCCAGACACTTGTCATTCAAGTAACTGAACGGAGTCCGGTGGCCTTAGTCGCTGTTCCAAAGGGGGTCGTAGAGGTGGATGAGCAAGGGACCTTTCTGCGCCGTTTGGAAAGTTGGCCTCAAACGGACCATCCCGTGATTACTGGAATTAACCTTACGGATACAGTAGGACCAGGCCAAAATTTAAGCAATCCGTCCCTAACTGCAGCACTTAACCTGCTGGGACAAGCTCCCCCGGAATTGATTGTTCATATAGGAGAACTCCATGTCAATGCTGTTCAGCAAATAACGTTATTTCTTGACAGCGGGGTGGAAGTTCGCTTAGGACAAGCTAATAGCTGGAAGGATAAATTAAATGCACTCTTTCAACTTATCAACGATAAAGAGTATAAATCGTTTCAACAAGGGGTACGCTATATCGATTTTACAGCGGCCAAACCAGTCATCGGTCGCTGATTCAGGGAGGATAAGACTATGTGGTTGCCACTGTTAGGCTTGGTTTTGGGTTTAGCGATCGGGTATGTCAGCCCGTTTTCAGTCCCAATTGAATATGCTAAATATTTATCCGTTGGGATCCTTGCAGCGCTAGATTCCGTCCTAGGTGGGATACGATCCGCCCAGGAGGATCATTTCGATAGCACTGTGTTCTTGTCTGGCTTTTTTAGTAACATGCTCCTTGCCGCCTTCTTGGCGTACGTTGGAGATCGTATTGGGGTTGATCTATATTTGGCGGCGGTCGTCGCATTTGGCGTGCGCTTATTCCAAAATTTAGGGAGCATTCGTCGCCATCTTCTGAAAAAGTAGTTTAGCCTAATAAATTGAGACATTGGAAAACTTTACTGAAAAGTTTTTTGCAAAAAAAAAGGTAAAATGCATAGCCATATAGAATTTGTTATGTCGTGTGTAATTCATACCGTCGTATCGTGTTCACACGTTTTAGGGTATGTTTCTAACGTGCATAAGCAATACATAGTGCGTTAAGGTAGTTAATTGATTGATAATAATAAACTGAAGTTTCTTGAAGTAATTAGCTAGAATGAAGCGAGGGGGTTGAAACCTAGATGCTAGAATTTGATACGGACTTAAATCAATTTGCCGAGATTAAGGTTATTGGAGTCGGTGGTGGTGGAAACAATGCGGTCAATCGTATGATAACCGCTGGATTGCAAGGGGTAGATTTTGTTACTGTAAATACTGATTCCCAAGCGCTACAGCTTTCCCATGCAGATCAGAAAGTGCAAATAGGGATAAAGTTAACTAAGGGTTTAGGTGCAGGAGCAAACCCGGAGATTGGGGCCAAAGCAGCGGAAGAAAGCCGTGAAGAAATTGCTAGGGTTTTAAAGGGCGCAGATATGGTTTTTGTCACGGCAGGAATGGGAGGCGGGACTGGAACGGGAGGCGCCCCTATCGTAGCGGAAGTGGCTAAGGAAATGGGAGCACTTACAGTAGGGGTAGTGACACGCCCGTTTACCTTCGAAGGTCGTAAACGAGCTATGCAGGCTGAAAAAGGAATTGCGGATCTTAAGAGTAAAGTGGATACGCTTATTACGATTCCGAATGATCGTCTGTTGCAAGTGGTGGACAAGCATACTACGATCCATGAAGCTTTTCGCATTGCGGGATCG
>JAJYAS010000450.1 GCA_021779415.1 Bacillota bacterium | reverse complement strand
TGATGATACTACAATGTCTTCAAGTTGCAAAACTGGTTCTCCACGTTTCTGAGGCGGTTTAGAAACATGAAGTACGACTTCTCGTCCAACCATCAAATTGGCTAATTCTTGAGGAGTGGTAGACTTTGTTTCAACAGTATTGACCGTCTTCCCCGCTCGCATAACCGTGACGCGGTCAGAAATACGCTGCACTTCGTCAAGCTTATGACTAATAAAAACAATAGGAACCCCTTGAGAACGAAGACGTTCCATGACTAGAATCAGTTCTTCAACCTCTTGGGGAGTGAGCATGGCTGTTGGTTCATCTAAGATAAGTAGCTTAGCCTTACGGTAAAAAACTTTTAAAATCTCAACACGCTGTTGAAGTCCGACGGTTAAATCCCCTACTTTGGCGTCAGGATCAAGTTCCATATGATACTGCTTGGCAAGTTGGCGAACAATCTCGACATTTTCCTTACGTCGATAATGAATTCTCCCTGGTTCTCCACCGAGGACAACATTTTCGGCAACAGTTAAAGCTGGGATTAACATAAAGTGTTGGTGCACCATTCCAATGCCTGCTTCGATGGCCTGACGGGGACTAGCAAAGTTAAGTTCCTGATCATAGAGCCGAATACTTCCGGAATCTGGTTTATAAAGTCCATAAATAATTTTTACAAGCGTAGATTTACCGGCGCCATTCTCCCCTAAAATTGCATGTATTTCTCCTTCACGTACAGTAAGATTTACATGATCGTTGGCAAGAACTCCTGGAAACGATTTCGTGATTTCTCTAACTTCTAAACAGGTGCGCATAATCCCCTCCATTAAAAAGGGATTGCCCCATAAGGATTATGAAGCAATCCACTTGTCATTAGCTAAAACCGGCTAAACGTTTAGAAACCTGCTGGCATTTTGTTAGTAACTGTAATTTTACCGTCTTTGATTTGTTTTGCTGCATCATTTACCTTATCGACAACCTCTTTAGGAACTACCTTTGTTGGTGTCGCAAACCCTACTCCGTTATTACTTAAATCAAAGAGGATGTCTCCACTTTTAAATTGACCCTCTTTGGCGTTTTTAATAATATTAAAGGTAGCCACATCCATACCTTTCAGGGCACTGGTAATAACATTCTCTGGTGCTAAATAGTTTTGATCTGCATCCACACCGATAGCATAGGCATTCTTTTCTTTAGCAGCGTCGATGACGCCCGTTCCAGTTCCACCCGCAATAGGGAAGACAATATCCGCACCTCCAGCAATTTCAGAAAGGGCCGTTTGTTTGCCGAGAGCAGGGTCATCAAATTTATTAGTGTATTTCAAGTTAACCGTGATACCAGGGTTTACGCTTCTAGCTCCTTGGATAAAGCCGGCAATGTAATCGTTCACTGGAGGAATAGCCATACCACCGACAAGACCCACAGTGTTTTTGCCTAATGCATTTGGAATACCAGGAGTTTTCTCCAATAAACCTGCCATCACACCGACTAAGTAACCACATTGTTCTGTTTTGAACATTGCGGAAGCAACATTTGGGCGATCTGTAATGGAGGAATCAATAATCATAAATTTAGTATCCGGATAATCCTTTGAAACCTTGACTACAGCATCCTGCATTAAAAATCCTACCGCAATGACTAGATTATATTTATCCTGAGCAAAACGGCTAAGATTAGTTTCGTAATCTGTCATTTGTTTAGACTCGACAACAGCCTTTTTAATACCCAGTTCTTTTTCAGCTTGTTCTAGCCCTTTGTTGGCTAGAAAGTTAAAACTATGATCGTTCAGTCCACCCACATCTGTAACTAAGCCAACTTTAAACTCACTTTTCGCTGGTGCTTCTGCTTTAGGAGCTTCTGTCTTGTTGGCACATCCAACTAAGGACATTGTTAAAATTAGTACTAGTGCGATACATCCTAAAAACCGAGACTTCTTCATAACTTTCCCTCCACTTATAAATTTACTATGTATTTATGAATAGTTTAACAAACTGGCCTCTGTTCTCCCCCCTTCTTCAGTTGTAGGACCTCGAACAGCTTACCTTGTTTAAGTTTAACAAGTATTCAGATTAGGGTCAAGATTTTTATTTGTCCATAATACTATAAAGCATATGGCTAACGTTCTTAGTGTATGTCAAAATTAAGGATGTGCTCAAACTATTTGTACAAAAAGCGAAACAGACAGCGTACGTTCCACTGTCTGTTTCATCCACCTTGTCCACTATCCCCTTGGAAGGTTCCCCAACCTTCCTTATATAATTTTACCTGATCTAAGTTCCCTTAGCAAGTATCTTAGTCGATATGTAATAAGTTTTATTGAATTTATAAAGTGTAAATCGTTTAACCTCGTTGGACCAATCTTTCGATGTTTGTGCTTTAGGCTGACTAATTCAGGGTTACTTAGGGTTGCCGTTAATTCCTATCTGTATTATTATAGTATAAAAATATTTAATGAAATTATTTTATGTCCACGGCCACGTGTTCGAGATACGAAGGAGACAGTAGTATGAAAAAAATGGGCTATTTAGGACCAAAAGGAAGTTTCTCCGAAGAGGCAATTCATTTATTCTTAGCCACTCAACCTGAATTTAAAGAAGATCCACTTGAACTTATACCGTTCTCTACCATACCGCGTATACTTCTCGCCTGCAATGACATGGAAATAGATTGGGCCTTTGTCCCTTTAGAAAATTCCACTGAAGGACAAGTAGGCGTGACAATGGATACTTTGGGCCAGACTGAACATATCTTTATCACTCATGAGTTTGTTCATCCCATTGATCAATGCCTTTTAGCGCATGAGCCAATGTCTCTTGACCAAATTGAAAGAGTTTATTCTCATGAACAGGCTTTCGGACAGTGCAGGGATTTCCTGGAGAAACACCTCCCAAATGCTCAACAGATTACTTGTTTAAGCACCGCCGATGCCGCCCATAAAATTTCTTCAATCCGTGAAAGCTGGACAGCCATCGGACCACGTCGAGCTGCGCACCTCTATAACCTTCATATTCTCAAAGAGCGCATTCAGGATATTAACCTCAATGCCACTCGCTTTGTTCTCGTCGGTCATAAACTAGCGGAAATGTCCGATGGGGAAGATAAAACCTCTCTCCTAGTCATCGCAGAAAATACTCCAGGCTCACTCTACCGCATTTTAGGAGAATTTAGTAAACGGCATATTAATCTAAGCCGTATTGAATCACGACCTTCCAAACAAAAACTTGGAGAATACGTTTTCTTCGTCGATGTAGACGGCTATGTCTTTGCCCCTCCCATCCAAGATGTCCTCTGGGCATTCAAAGAAGAAAACACCTTTGTCAAATTATTAGGTTCCTATCCCAAAGCACTTCCAGACGAACGAATATTTTAAGGAGAGAGGATAAAACCTCTCTCCTTTTCATTCAACCCGACAATAATTCATCAAATTTCAGACAGGCAGACACGAGAACCGTCCCCCCTGTCTACCAAGACCGTATAACTTCCGCGCAAACCCCAGCGCCTTTGCGTCTACGACGCAAACAGCCTATTTTTCGCGTCGTTCCTAAACCCCCGTCCGCCCCCAGGCCAGAGGAAGTTTCTTAGCTTAAGGAGCATGATTAGCGGAATTGCGTCAATGAGCGCAGAGGATATGGCGTGAAGAAACTCAACGGTTCACTTGCAGAAAGCCCAGAGGTTTTGAGTTTTAGCCATATCCTCAAGCGAATAGCAATGGAGCGTTGTGCGACTGGGCTAAGAAACTTCCTCACGCTTCCTCACACTCCCTCAAACTTCCTCTCCCACAAACATCCTCTGTATCACCCCTGCTATCTCTTCCGGCTCACACTTAACCGCTGTTTTTGCCAGCTTTTGATCTAACCCTTGAAGCCCCAACGGAATTTTCCACCCAGTTAACTGACTCAGACGATCTAAGGCTTCCCACTCATCCCTTGGATTTTCATCCTCTAAAGCCGCTAAAACGTTCAAGGCAAACTTAAAGGGGCTTGCTGTAGAAGCGATAACAGTATAAGTTTGATCCTTGGTTGCAGAAAGATAGTCATTATAGACTTTCATTGCCACAGCAGTATGAGGATCAAATACGTATTGATAGGCTCGATAACTTTGGGCTATAATTTCAAGCGTCTCTTCTTCACTCGTCCATCCG
>JAJYAS010000449.1 GCA_021779415.1 Bacillota bacterium | reverse complement strand
CGACAACTCGTGTATTCCCACATCTCTACGAGGAACAACCAGAGTTGCTTGCCTTTGCTTGGGGGGGAGAGGTTGGCCAAATGTGGTGGTCAAAGACACCTCGAAGTACTCTCCCTTGTTCAGTAATTCTTCCACCTGTTGTGCCACTTCATAGAGCTGGTAGTTTTTATCGTCATCCTCAACTACTTGCTGAAAGGCCTTAAATACGTCAGCGTCGAGCACAATTGCAGACCTCACACCAAGGCTCCGGCGGACCAGACGGCATGCAAAGTCGCGTAATGTGCGCTGTACACGGCTGGCTGCAGCTGGTTTGTTTCGACGTATCAACGGTAACGACAATTTCAAATCAACAGTAGCAATACGCTTGAGAAGTAAAAGTTCGGCGGTTGAAAGCACTTGATACTTTCGTATGAAATCTATGCCTTCGTCGGTGGACCGGCTAAACCTTGAGTCGATCTCGCGTAGCGCAACCTTATTTTTAGAACTGACCATCACTTCAGTATCAGGACTTGCAAGTGCTGGGTCGAGTATGTCAACAACATCCTCGAGTAAAGATGCAATCGTGGCCGGTAAATAAGGAGCCCTGCGCTCTTGAAGGAAATAACACAAACCCATAAGGGTATGGTCGTTCTCAAGATTGAGTTCCTTGACATCCTTTCGCAGCGATTTGGATATGTTCTTGTCCCAACGATGGAAAAGGGCATGTTGATAGCTGGAGGTAGCGAGCAGGAATAAGGCCTTAGACCTTAGTTTATCAGGCTTTCTGGTGTTAGTTTCTGCGTCGAGCTCGACTTGCCTAGCAGCCCATCGGCAAGGATCATCTTGTTGTTCCTGCCCAGTAGGACGGTGGCCTGCCAACAGATACGAGACGAGGGAGAAGAGGTCTCTAAAGCTCCAGCGCTTGCCACTTCCCAGTTCGTACCAGCGTAGGATGCGAAGCAGGGCGGCTCGTGGGACTTCACGAGCAAGCAAAGCCCGGCTACTACAAAAGGGGCATTTGTCGCCGGCGCTGCATGAGCCAGATGCAGGCCAGTGTTCCTCTGCAATTGCTTGGCTGAGCAATGTGGCTGCCGGTGGTTGTATGCCGTCGTCCGTTTGGACTAGCAGCGATTCAGAGTCCATCGGCCACACAGCAATGTTAGGGAATCCATCAAGAGGCCAGCACGACGGCGCACTGGGTGTCAAGCTAACGGACCGTGTAATCGCCTCTAATAACCCTTGTGACTTTTTTAAGTTATTTTCCAGAGCATGTATCAAAGCATCATCAAGGATGCCACGGTTGACACAGCACAGGTAGACATATGAGTCAGGGCCATCGAGTGCGGTATTAAGCTCTTCAATCAAAAGACTTGCCGGCAATTTGCCTTCAGAACCAGAGACAACGGAAGCGTCCTGCACAATACTTAATTCAAGTGGTTTAGCAGAGGAGCAGAGATCACTGACATTAACGCGAACAATCCTAGGTACTGCGCAACCGGACTGTGGAAGGAAGGAAATGCCCAGTTCTTTGACAAGCACCCCATTGCAACCAAAAGACTCATCGAGCCAATTTATTGTTGACTCAATGGCTTCAGTCTTTCCGTTACCAGGCCCCCCAACCAAAAGTAATATTCTTGGGGTCCCCGGGATGTCAGTCACTAGTCGATGTACCCACGATTCGAGTCGGGACAAAAGATTCGTGCGAAGGACATACTTATTGGGTCGGCCGCTATTTTGATCAAAAAGGCGCCTGACACCCCCTGAATGGTGACCAGCCCAATCCAACAAAGCGGCTGGGTATTGGCGAAATTCTGGCATTGTGTGGTATGCCCCTTTTTCCATATCAAGCGATTACCACCAATTGCCTTTGCCTATTATCTTTGTCTTCATAGGAGGTTGGGCTGTCACGGCAATATCGTTTATATGAAATAAACAACATGATAATAAATACAGGAAAATGAGGCTATTCTAGTGCCCAATCTATGTCAAGAACAAGTTGTTATTTAGATAAGCGTAGGCATATCCAGTCGTTACTAAGCTTCTACGCTAGAAAGCTGAAATGACTCATCAGTTAAGGAGTTATGCAGGATAGAGAGAGGATCTAAATGGCTTTCGATTGTTGGAGGTGCCAAGACGCATCGTTGGTTTTTATAGAGCATCGAACCAATTGCGCTTGCCAATAGAGGGGGGACCGCATTCCCTACTTGAGAATACCGAGGACATTCATTCTTCCGTTGTTTACCTCCTGTTGTGTACTTTCCTTGAAATTCAAACCAGTCAGGAAAAGATTGTATGCGAGCATTCTCCCTGACCGTCAAAATGCGAGGTTCGCAATAATGCAAAATGTCATCAGGGAGGGTTGTTATTGTTGGAGCAGGACGGTCTGGGTGTAGCAGTGTAGTTGAATGTTTCTTTCTCCCAAGCTTTTTGCGCTCGGAGATAGACAAGCAATGCCCTGGCCGACAAATCGTCCTCACTTCTTTAAAGTACTGAACAGTTTCACTCTTGTGTTTGGTCAGTCGGCGACTGTTGGGAGCCTGATCGCAAAAACCTACTCGCATAAGTTTCAAGTAACCTGTAGGCTCATCTGGTGCTAAATATTCAGCTTCTTTAAATCCCTTTACATCTGAATCGGTATTATCAACCAGCCTTTTGCCGGTTATAGACAAATCATCGATTGCTTCCTTGACAGCAACTTTTCGGTTCAGCGGCAAGTTTTTTGACCTGAGAAATTCATCCCTTGAGTCTCTCAGCTTCTGGAGTAAGTTTGAACCATTAACGCCATTATTGCCTACACGTTCACAGAGAACCAAATAACGGAGTCTATTTTGAGGTACACCAAATTCCGAACAATTAACTAGTCCTCGATAAACAGAATAATGGAGGTCTTGCTCGAGCCGTTCTGTCACATAATCAGCATATGAGTTATGTTTTGGATCTTTGATTAATTCATTAACTCCTTCCTCTGTTTCAAAACACATATTGAAACCTGCAACATTTTCAATCACCAAATAGCGTGGCTGGAGCTTCTTGACAAGCGCTAAATATTGTTCGGTCATCTGGTTGCGTGGGTCTGCTGGATCACGACGACCTGCTGTTGAGAATCCTTGACAAGGTGGTCCTCCGACTATAAGGTCGATGGTGCCCCTTAGCGTGTCGAGCTCTTTATCATAGTGAGCTAAAAGATCCTCACAGGTCATTGCTTTTTTGGGGAGCCAAGATGGCCAATCAAATTTATGTCGATGCCCGTCGACGAGGTTATAACGCAATGTTTCGAATGCTAGATCACTTTTTTCTATAGCAAAAACACCTTCACCTCCTGAGCTAAGGAGGCCAAGTGATAAACCTCCGCACCCAGCGAAGACATCAATAAATCGAATTGGTTTTAAAGCGTTATGTTCCAATGTTCGACCTCGGTCTATACACTGCCATTTTATTAGATATCACATTTTTACATATTATAGTTAAAAACACCAGGAGTAAATTCAATCCTCTAGAGTCGACCTCAAAAGCAGCATTAAATTGAATGCGACGGCTGCCTCGAAGCACAATGCGTTGGTTCTGGAATTCTAGAAATTTCCAATATTGCTCCCAACTTTCCAATATTACCCTCTGCGACCACCTCTCTCCTTGCTTTTCCTATACCTGAACCGCGTCCTTCTTCTATTGCTCCTACTGGCTAAAACGTATTAAACCAACACTTGCTCCGGGACCGGAGGTATGCTAAAGTGTGGTATACAAGGAGGGTGATACCATGGGTATTAGCGAAGTATCGTTAATTGTTGCAATGTTGCAGTTAATTGTGGGATGTTTTGCGCTTTTTTTTACGATTGATGAAAGCATCAAAAAAATGGCATTTGATTGTTTTCCATCTGGAATATAGAACCAACACTTATGTCCTCCGGCCCAGGCAAGACCCAAGCCCTCATCCTTACCCACCTTTCTGCCACCCCTATTCTCTTTAACAAGCTACTGTGGAACCTGGCACATGCCCAAAACGGCATATCCTGTCAGGGTAAATATGGGTTTCTTCGTGCGGGGCGCATAAGCAGGTCATTTGAGGAAAGCTTCCGAAGAGCGGTGCGGGGGCTTCACGAAAACGAGCTGATCACGGTAACAAAGCGAAAGTTTAACGACCTTGATGA
>JAJYAS010000448.1 GCA_021779415.1 Bacillota bacterium | reverse complement strand
TCTCTTTTTTGCCGGTCAAATGACCGGGGTCGAGGGATATGTAGAATCGGCTGCTAGCGGGCTTATGGCCGGGCTTAATGCCTGGCGGAGGCTAAATGAGATGGATACCCTAATTTTTCCTGCTGAAACGACGCTAGGGGGATTGGCTCGTCATTTGGAGGGCTCTCCAAGTCAGAGCTTTCAACCGATGAATATTAACTTTGGGTTACTTCCACCCTTGACAAAGCGAATACGAGATAAGCGTGAGAAAAACGCTAAAATTTCTGAACGGGCTTTAGAATCGTTAAGTGAGTTCTGCTCGTTTGAGGATTTGGGGAGGTAAACTTGTGCTAGCGGATGAAGCGTTGAGTTTATTTGCTGGTTACCAATATTCTCAAAATCGATCTGAGCATACCGTAGTTGCTTATCAAATCGATCTAGGACAGTTTTTCCGATTTGCAGCTCTCGAACAGGGTGTGGAACCTGAATCCCTCACGGTGGATGGGATTGACGTTTACATCGTACGCAGTTTTCTGGGTGTTTTGGCAGGACACGGATTGGCTAGAAAAAGTATGGCCAGAAAGCTTGCTGCTTTACGGTCGTTTTTCAAATTCTTATGTCGCAGAGAAATACTACTAATCAATCCGGTCCAGCGGGTAGCTAGTCCGAAATTAGGACGAAAACTCCCGCATTTTCTTTATTTAGACCAGGTTGAGGGATTGCTTAAGGCGTCGGATTGTACCACGTTACTGGGTTCACGCGATCAAGTGATTATGGAGCTACTTTATGGCTCAGGGCTGAGGGTCAGCGAGCTGGTTGGCTTAAATCGAGAGAATTTAGATTTAGAGAGCGGGTTGATTCGAGTCCTTGGGAAGGGGAACAAGGAACGTGTGATCCCAGTGACAAACTTTGCGATTCAGGCCATCGAGAGCTATCTTATGATGCGCTCAGATCACAATCCAGTTCTTCTTCTTAACTACAAGGGGACGCGTTTATCCGACCGATCGATCCGGAGGATTCTCAATAAACTGGTCGCCAAGGTCAGCTTGGAACAACACGTGCATCCGCATATGCTCCGCCATTCCTTTGCCACGCATTTGTTGGATGGGGGAGCAGATTTGAGAAGTGTACAAGAGCTACTGGGACATCAGAAACTTTCCTCGACCCAAATTTACACCCACCTTACCAGAGAACGAATAAAAGAGGTCTATGCAGAGGCTCATCCTCGGGCAAAAAATGGAAATATTTCATAAGATCCAATGAATTTTCTTAAAAAGTTGTAAATTGACTACAATTTAACTTGACACACTGAATATGCCCGAGTAAACTTCTTGAAAGGGGGGATATCTATGTTTCACGCAACGACTATTGTCGCAGTAAAAAAAGGGAAACACGTATCTATAGCGGGTGACGGACAAGTGACCTTTGGGCAGGCAACCATCATGAAACATACCGCCCGAAAAGTCCGTAGCTTGTTTCACGGTAAGGTGATCGCAGGTTTTGCGGGATCCGTCGCAGATGCGTTTACACTCTTTGATAAGTTCGAACAAAAGCTTGAAGAGTATCACGGAAATCTTCAGCGTGCTGCTGTCGAACTCGCGAAGGAATGGCGGACGGACAAAATGCTTAAAAACCTTGAAGCATTACTTTTGGTTGCGGACGCACAAAATCTTTTAATCTTATCCGGTTCGGGTGAAGTCATTGAACCTGACGATGGGATAGCTGCGATCGGGTCCGGTGGAAATTATGCGTTGGCTGCTGCCCGAGCATTAGTAAAGCATACGGATATGACGTCGACGGAGATCGTCCGAGAGGCGATGCTTGTAGCCGCTTCAATCTGTGTTTATACTAATGACCAAATTAACGTGGAAGAGTTGTAGGGGGTGAGACTATGGATCATTTGACACCAAGGGAAATTGTCCGTGAATTAGACCGGGACATTGTAGGACAAAATGCGGCCAAACGTGCTGTTGCGGTTGCTTTGCGTAATCGTTATCGACGTTCGTGTTTGCCAGAGCAATTGCAAGAAGAAATTATACCCAAAAATATTTTGATGATCGGTCCTACCGGTGTAGGCAAGACAGAGATTGCCCGAAGGTTGGCAAAACTAGTTCGTGCGCCGTTTATTAAGATTGAAGCTACAAAATTTACGGAAGTGGGTTATGTAGGCCGGGATGTGGAAGCCATCATTCGAGACTTGGTCGAAATCTCCCTGCGTATGGTGAAGGCGGAACGCACAGAACAGGTTCAAGCTCAGGCAGCGGTTAATGCTGAGAAACGCTTAGTGGAATTGCTGGTTCCAGAAAAACGTTCTGAGAGTTCAGCAAGCAATCCTTTTCAAATGTTGTTTGGGCAAGCTACTGATCAAGAGAAGAAAGTTGAAGTTTCTCCTCACATTGAGCAAGAACGCAAGCTAGTTTCTGAACACTTGCGCCTTGGGGAGCTTGAAGAGCGGGTTATTGAGATTTCGGTTGAAGAAAGCACGCCTCTTTCCGATATGTTGGGCAACAATAACATGATGGAGATGGGCTTAAATATTCAGGATATGATGTCTGGATTACTACCGAAGAAGCACAAAAACAGAAAAGTAACCGTGCGGGAAGCGCGCAAGATCTTAATTCACGAAGAAGCTCAAAACTTAATTGACCAAGAAGAAGCGGTCCAGGAGGCGATTCGTAGATCAGAGCACGAGGGAATCGTTTTCTTGGATGAGATTGACAAGATTGCAGGACGAGAAGGCGCGGGTGGCCCGGATGTTTCGAGGGGCGGGGTGCAACGTGACATTCTCCCAATTGTTGAGGGATCAACGGTCGTGACAAAGTATGGGCCAGTTAAAACTGACCATATCTTGTTTATTGCAGCCGGAGCTTTTCATCTTAGCAAGCCGTCTGACCTTATTCCTGAACTTCAGGGAAGATTTCCTATCCGCGTGGAACTTGAATCATTAAGTGTGGCTGATTTCAAACGTATCCTTACAGAACCCCAATCGTCTTTGATAAAACAATATAGCGCATTGTTGGGAACGGAAGGGATAAAAGTAGATTTTACAGAGAATGCTATTGACGAATTGGCAGAGGTTGCCTATCAGGTGAATTCAACGGCTGAAAACATTGGAGCACGTCGACTCCACACGATAGTGGAAAAGGTTTTAGAGGAATTATCCTTTGAAGCCTCAGAACTGCCGGAAGATTATACAGTGACAATCAATCGAGAGTATGTCCAACAACGCTTAGGTAATGTAGTACAAAATCAAGATTTGGCGAGATATATTTTATAAATGCCCGGTTATTTTCAAAAACCATGCAAATTAAAGGAGGATTATTAAACCTATGGAAACAACATTGTTAGAAAAAATCAGAACGATTAATAAGCTAATCCAACGTGCAGCAGGAAACCCAGTCGATTTTGAAGAAATGGCGAAAACTCTTTGTAAAGCGGTGACTGCCAATTGTTATATTGTTGGCAGACGCGGAAAGATCCTAGGCTATAGTTTTATGGATCATTTTGTGTGCGGATCGATGGAGGATATTGTCGTCCATTCTGAGCGCTTCCCGGAAAGTTATAATGATGGCCTGATGAAAATCAGCGAGACAAAAACGAATACCACACAGGTTGCCAATGGCTGTGTTTTTGATAATAATATGCCCTGTCAATTTAACAATAAAATTACAACCATTGTCCCCATCTTGGGAGGGGGCGAACGTGTCGGGACTCTAGTGTTGGCTAAATATGATGAAGATTTCAAAGAAGAAGATCTCGTACTCGCCGAATACGGTACAACGGTGGTGGGCATGGAGATATTAAGAGTTAAAGCGGAACGAGCAGAAGAAGAAGCACGTAAAAAGGCGGCCGTCCAAATTGCCGTTGGCACTCTGTCCTATTCTGAACTTGAAGCAGTAGAACACATCTTTGCGGAATTAGGTGGCGGGGAAGGACTACTCGTTGCTAGTAAAATTGCGGATCGAGTTGGGATTACTCGTTCTGTTATTGTCAACGCTCTGCGTAAATTTGAGTCTGCTGGAGTGATTGAATCAAAGTCGTTAGGGATGAAAGGCACGTATATTCGAGTTCTTAACGATTATCTACTTGACGAACTGGATAAGCATGTCAAACGCACAAAGTAGATCGTTTTAACAGGAGGGTAATTT
>JAJYAS010000447.1 GCA_021779415.1 Bacillota bacterium | reverse complement strand
GCGCCGTAGGATGAGTATCGCCGAAGGATGGACCCCGCACCCCATAGCAGGAGCTTGAACGGTTAGTTTGCTCTGCGTCGTAAGCACCGAGCGCTGTGTGATACAAGTCCCCTAAATACTAAACGTATGGTTTCCAATGCGTTTGACGACGGTCCGACTTTTTATCCAATCATCTGTGGCGAGACGGGGATTGTAGTAGAATATTGCCCCGTTGGTTGGATCCAGGCCAGAAAGTGCCGCTTCGGCTGCTTTGTAGGCCTGATTATTCGGATCTAAATGAATCTGCCGATCATTAACTGCGGTGAAAGCACCAGACTGATAAACAATACTTCGTATGGTTTTTGGAAAGCGAGGATCTTTTAAGCGATTAAGTACAACTGCACCTACGGCCACTTGCCCCAAAAAGTCTTCGCCCCGAGCCTCACCATAAATGACACGCGTTAACAATTCAACTTCTTCTTTGGTGACTAAGCGACCTAACCCTCGAGAGTGAATCTGATTATCAGACGTCATTATGAAAGCTGCCTCATTATTCACGAGTTTGGATCGGTCATCCTTGATATCGGCGAGCTCACTCATTGAGAAGATTTTTGTTGGCTCTGTGTCTTTATTTACGAATATCTCATACGTCCTTATTTTTGAATTTGTTTGAGAAAAATGCACTTCACTTGAAGTAGAGGTTATCGAATTTTGATTAGTAACTCCAGCAAACAATGGTATTTTACGCAATACACCAACCCACCATGGAGTATAGGTTACCGGAACTTCAGCCACTATTTTCGAAACTTCTTCCCGATAAGCCATTATATCAGTTATTTGCTGGTCTTCAGTTTTCGCTGGACTCTTTCGATCCGGTATCAAGATCGTTTGCCCTTCTCCAATTTGATTTGGGCTTTTGAACTGGTTTAAACTTACTAATTCTTCAACGGTCGTTTGAAATCTTTGTGCGAGGTCCCAAAGAGTGTCACCCCGTTGAACTACAAATCTGGTGGTGTCTATAGCTGGCAACGCCCTAAGTTCGCTTCCTTTTCCTAGAACAGGATAGATACTCGCTTGCCACAGAAACAAGCAAATTACCCCATACAGGAATATCGCCGTGGATTTCCGACATTGTCGGTGTGGCAAAAAAATCACCTCTTAAATCTTAGACTATTTCTAGTCTTTCCCAATTAAGGTGAGTTTTATAACAACACGACAATTAAACCTATGATTGTGTCGATTTTATGAACATTGCCACTAACAATGTTTGCATTATCATAATCCAAATAAGACTACATATATTTAACCAGGCTGAGAAAAAATAGCTTTAAGGAACTGTTTTATATTATCGAATTTAGTTCAGTAAGTGAGGTGAGGTTGATCAATATTTGGGCTATAGTAAAAAACCTGCTTCTATCGTTTTCCGACCCTGAAGAGGCTCCGCTCAGCGAGGAGGAGCGTTTACTTGCAGAAATTGAAGAAACAAAGGAAAAAATGAACTATGCCTGGGATCGACTAAACTATGCAGCTCCGGAATACGTTGAAATTGCCGTACTCGAACTTCTCATTATCGAAACTCAATTTGGGCTTCTTAACAAACGTTATCGTTTATTACTTGGAGTTGAAGACGAATCTCCCTTATTTTTGCCTCCAACAGCCAGGGCATTATCTTATTCTATGGTAAGCAGGCGCCAAAACCATGCGTTTTATGGGTCTTTTTATAATCCGACCCCCGAAACCCCCTTATTAGATTCAAATAAGCCCTTCAACTAGTGACGCAAGGTCCCATATCAATCATGCTAGAACCATCCTCATCCAATGGCCCTATAATTTAAGCGTCTAGTAAACTGGCCATAAAATTTCTAATAGGATAACCTTCCACCTCTAATTGAATATAGACCTTTCCGAGAGGTTTTTACTTTAAGTAAATCTTGTGGAGCATCATAACGCTCATTGGGAATATGCCCTAAGTCTGTTCCACAATACGGACAATCCCATTTTTTTTCATTCGAAGAGGAGTATGATTTTCCTTTACACTTGTAACAAATTCTCTTGTTCATAATCGGCCCCTTTCATATAATTCACAGCCCGTACCAAACTCTTAATCACTTCCAAATTATTCCACTAATTTTATTATACTATGAACATAAGGAAATAAAACATAAAGTCGTTCGCCAAATTATCTACAATTTTTCTTATATCTTTGAAATATTTCCATATTTAGGACATATACCTGATGATCAAGTGTGAAACCTTGAAACCCTTGCATATAGCGGGGGTTTTTTTATAATCGCAGATTTCTATATGCTAAAATTTTTGTACAGGAAAACTCTGAGGCACAAATATAGAGTAGAAATAGAATAATCTTTGTCATATAAGAAAAAATTATATAATAATAAGACTATTTTCTTCACAGAGAAAAAACTATTGACTTTTGTAAATTATTGGTATATTCTTAGTTTATGAAATGAGGTGTTGACTTGATCCAACGCGAAGAGTATCTAGATCAGCTTATCGTCGGACGCGAGAAGCAAATCATCAAGGTGGTAACCGGCGTTCGGCGCTGCGGAAAGTCCACTCTTTTTGCCTTGTATATCGACTATTTAAAATCTACTGGCGTTTCCGAAGATCGGATTATTTACGTTAATCTTGAAGACGTGGAACATGAGAACCTATTGGGCTACAAAGCGTTATACGACTACGTGAAGGAACGTCTGTGCAAGGATAAATATACTTATGTTTTTATTGATGAGGTACAAAGCTGTAAATCCTTTGAGAAGGCAATAAACAGCCTGTTTATTAAACCAAATGTGGATGTCTATATCACTGGCTCAAATGCTTACATGCTTTCTGGCGAGCTGGCGACGCTGCTTTCCGGACGCTACGTCACTATTGATATGCTTCCCTTGTCTTTTAAAGAGTACTGTGAAGCCTCTAATAGTGCTGAAAAAACTATACGGGAAAACTTTAACGATTATCTTCGATTCGGCTCTTTCCCTTATGTCGCCATACTTGAACGCAGCGATGCTGTCGTTAGACCATATTTAGACGGTATCTACAGCACGATCTTGTTAAAGGATGTTGCTAAACGGGAAGGCATAACCGACGTTTCTCTCCTGGAAAACATCATCAAATTTGTCGCTGCAAGCGTCGGAAGTCCTATCTCGACTAAAAAAATCAGCGATACTATTAACTCAAGCGGCCGGAAGATTTCGGTCAACACTGTCGAACATTACCTGCGTGCTCTGACAGACAGTTATATTTTCTATAAAGTTGAGCGCTACGACATCAAAGGCAGACAGCATCTGAAAACACTGGGCAAATACTATCTAGTAGACTCCGGCATCCGTAATATGCTGCTTTCCAGTTCATCCTCTGACCTTGGTCACATGATTGAAAACGTGGTATACCTAGAGTTACTCAGACGTGGGTATAAGGTCAATATCGGCAAACTCTACGAAAAAGAGGTTGACTTCGTCGCTAGAGACATGAATGGAATAACCTACTACCAGGTATCTGCCTCGGTACTCGATGAAAGTACTTTGAAGCGCGAACTGGAACCTCTGCAGAAAATTGCGGACAATTATTCAAAGATTCTTCTAACCCTTGACGATATTGTCGTCGGAAGAAATTTTGCAGGTATCCACCATCTCAATCTGCTCGACTGGCTTCAGAAAACCTAAAAAAGAGAGCTGTAAACTTATAAAAGCCCTGCGAATTTTCATCGAGGGCTCACAGGGAAGTCTATGGTTTTTACTTCAGTTTACGACTAAACTTGCTGAGGAATTCTTTAATCCCTCCGCTTTTCTCCGGTGGGGCTTGGACATTCAGAGTATTCGCAAGATTACCGACTCCCCCTTGTTGATTCAAGCCTTGAAACTCCCTTCCTTGAATCATTCCAGGAAAATCCATACCTCGTCTCTGCATAAAGCGTTCCAGCCCTCGCATGGGAAATGGATTTTGTCCCATGAATTGCTGCGTATTTTGGTTGTTTAAGATGTTAAATCCTCTTAATGGCATATACCATTCATCCCCCTCACGTCCTACTTCATTCCAACAGGATTCACTATGCATCTTGGATTTCACTGCAGAAAGTCAAAAAGCAATATTGCAGAGAGAGCACGTTAAGCGGAATTTGCGTAAGCGAACGCAGA
>JAJYAS010000446.1 GCA_021779415.1 Bacillota bacterium | reverse complement strand
TCCCTATTCCTAACGAGAACAAGAAAGTAGAGCATTACATTTTTCCAAAAAAATCCTGATACTTTTCTCCTCCTCCCGTTTTTTATCAAGCGTCATGTCTCCTCTTCCCAATCTGTCACATAAGCCAAGTAAGGCTATCTCATCTATGGAGACCTCAGAGACCATTCTTCGTATATCTGCAAAAGGCAAACCCTTTGTAACAAAAAGTATCTGCATATGCCACCTTACCATTTTGGAAACTTGATTTATAAATTCATCTTCACTGGTTAATTCCTTAAGAAATTCAGAGGCAAGCCGCTCTCCCCATTTATCATGGTCATATGAGGTTATTTTCCCCTTGGTTAACTTGGTTGTGGATGCTTTACCTAAATCATGAAGCAAAGCAGACCACATAAACACTTTAGGATTCTTACTAAGATGTCTCCTTTCCCCTGCATTATCTAGCACTAACATTGTGTGGTTCCATACACTACCTTCCGGGTGATATTTTGGAGATTGGGGTATTTTCATTAAATCACCCAGTAGCGTGTAAGGATATTTTTCGTTAAATATTCCCGTTTTTGCTAATTCATTAAAGTAGCTTGACGGTTTATGGTCGCTCATCAAATGAGCATCAAATTCTTGATATGTTTGCATGTAATTTGCTCCAATGAAAAAAATATTTTAATTCTAGGTTTACCCAACCTCATTAATTCAATGCATTTCCAGAGCAACCTCTTTACTAAAGAAGGATATCACTAATTACCCTACAATTCTTCGAAAAGAATAAGGGAATTTCTTCTTCGGGAGCCGGTTTAGCCAAAAAGAAACCTTGTACTTTATCACACCCTTTGGTCCGAAGAAAATCCAACTGAGACTTAGTTTCTACTCCTTCTGCTATGACCTTCAGACCAAGATTTTGAGCCAGCTGAATAATGGTCAGAACTATAGCCTGTCTATTTAAACTCTCATTTATCTCTGAGATAAATGAGCAATCGATCTTTAACGTATTCAATGAAAAACGGCTTAAATAGCTAAGGGACGAAAAACCAGTACCGAAATCGTCTAAAGCAAGATGAATCCCCATATTCTTAAGTTTCTTGAGAATGTCCACACTTGCCCTTACATTTTCCATGCTAAGACTCTCGGTGATCTCTAGTTCCAACCACTGGGGATCCAAATTTGTTTCTTGAAGAATCCTTGCAATCTGTTGAACAAGATCTTTTTGCCGAAATTGGCGCGCCGAAAGGTTAACTGATATTCGCACAGGAGGGTAACCCAATTCCTGCCAGAGTTTATTTTGGGCACATGCAGTTCTCAAGACCCATTCTCCTAAGGGCAGGGTTAAACCGCTATCTTCGGCAATCGAAATGAACTTCCCAGGAGGAAGAAAGCCACGATCTGGATGTTTCCAGCGCAGAAGTGCTTCCATCCCACATAACTGACCGTCGCCCAAACAATACTGTGGCTGGTAATAAAGGATAAACTCTTTCCGTTCCAGAGCTTGACGCATCTCATTTTGAAAGGCAAGTTGCTTCGCCATACGTTCATTCAAGGCGCGTGTGTAGAAGTTATAGTGATTGCGCCCATCAGCTTTAACCTGATACATAGCCATATCAGCATGTTGAATTAGAATCTCAGAATCTTCTCCATCTACCGGGTAGAGAGCTATCCCTATGCTAGCTGTGAGGTAAACCACCTGCTTAAAAAGCGTAAAAGGGGGTGCCAGAACATCTAAAAGTTTTTGAGCAACACGGGCTGCATGTTGTTCAGAAGGCAATTTAGGTAGCAGGATAAGAAACTCGTCCCCCCCTTGTCTGGCGACCGTGTCTTCCTGACGCAAAGCTACTTTAAAACGTTCTCCGACCTGACAAAGCAAACTATCCCCTGCAGCATGCCCGAGTGTATCATTGACCAATTTAAAACCATCTAGGTCAACAAAGAAGACTGCCACTTGCCCCTGTTGGCGGCGCGCCTGAAGGATGGCTTGCATAATACGCTCTTTTAATAATTGGCGATTTGGTAAGTCAGTTAGTGTATCGTGATGAGCCTGATGTGACAAACGACGAAGGAGTTCCCGTTTTTCAGTAACATCACGAAAGACAAGAACCGCACCAATCACCTGCCCATCCCGATCGCGGATAGGCGCTGCTGAGTCATCAATGTAAAATAACTGTCGTCCGGCCCGATGCCGAAGTACCGCATGATTGGACAATTCAACCACGCGGCTTTCCTGAAGACATTGCCAAACTGGTTGAGCCATTGGTTGTGCAGTGCTTTCATGAAAAATGTCAAACACGCTCTCGACCGTTAAACCCTGTGCTTCATCATTCGTCCACCCCGTCATCATTTCAGCCACGGGATTAAGATATGTAACCTTGCCTTGGACATCAGTCGTAAGTACAGCATCTGCAATCGAGGCTAAGGTCACCTGAGCACGTTCTTTCTCCTGCCAGAGTGTCTTTTCGTGTAAAATTCGTTGACTAACATCATCATATAGAACGACTACATTGCCAGTAGCCACCTTATAGATAACCCCTTCGCTCCAACCAGAAGCACGTTGATTATCATAATAAATGGCAGGAAATTCAGCCCTCTCTCCTGTACGGAAAACTTGATGCATGAGCTTAAAAATCCCTAATTCTTTGACTAGGGGGAAAACCCTAGAAACTAAAGAGCCAATCGCTTCTTTACGGGATATCTTTTCAACGCGTTCAGCTGCCCCGTTAATATCTGTACAAATAAAGTCCTGCCCATCATCCGTTAATTTAAACACTACAACAGCGCTGTTCATAGTTTCAAACATATCTCGAAATTGTTCTTCACTGATACGCAAGGCCCTTTGGTTTGTCATACGTTCGCTGATATCCTGCTTCACAGCAATAAAATTCGTAATCTCTTGACCCTCTGATTTTACTGGGGTGATCGTCATTTCTTCACTGTAATGTGTTCCGTCTGCACGGCGGTTAACCAGCTCTCCCTGCCAGATTTGACCGGCCAAAATGGTTTCCCACATCCGTTCGTAGAAGACTTGATCTTGATATCCTGAATAAAGAAAATGGAGAGTTTTTCCCAACACGTTCTTCAGTTCATAGCCCGTCAGATTAGTAAAGGCAGGATTGGCCCAAAGTATTTTTCCTGTACCATCCATAATGATAATAGCATGGGTAACAGCTGTGAGAGCCGTGTTCTGAAGGCGGAGTTTTCGTCGTACTTCATCCGTCCAGAGAGCCAAATCAAGTTGATCCGCAAAGGCTTGCATTCGCTCTATCCTTGGGCTATCAAAGTACTCTTCGTTCCGCGAATATATAATGAGAGCTCCTAAAACCCAACTATTGGAGGAAATCGGAAAAATGGCCACTGACCGCAATGAGCGATTTTTATAGATCCAATTCCAAGCTTCATTATAGGGATTATCTTTCAAGTTGTATATTTGGGGTTGGTCGCTACGAACCGCCTTACCGAAACCTCCCTTTCCTTGCAGGGTTTCATCCCAACGCATTTGGAAAGATGTGACCTCTCCACTCGTCAAACCGCATTGAGCGACAATCCGCGACGAGCCGTCATCCTCTTTCATCGCCACATATGCGACTGGATAACCCAGGGTTTGAACCAATTCGTTGCAGAGGTATTTGAAGATGTCCGAAAGAGGTTGTTCAGTCAGGACACGTTGCGTAATTCCGTAGAGAATACTTTCCCGAAGTTCCGTGTATTTTAGTTGACGAATTCTGGCTAAGCTTTCCTCCAATTGCTCCTGCAGTTGAACCGATTCACTGATATCCGAAAGCGCCACGGCACACCCGTCAAAGACTCCATTTTCAGCAAAAGGATAAGCAACAACCAAAGCAAAAAATGCACTTCCATCCGGTCGATAAATTTTTTTCCCTTCCACACGAACTACCGTTTGGGTTGCCTGTGCTCGATCAAAAAAACACACATCATCATCTTGTATCTTAAAGGGATCATGTAAATCATTATGAGTTCGTTTCCCTAGAGTTTCTGACTTATTCCACCCTAAAAGCTTCTCTGCCTCTGGATTCAGATATTGCACTACCCCATTTCGGTCAAAAAGCAACAGACCTTCCGCTAGATCATACGCTAGCGCCTGTATTTTTACCTCATTTATCTCAAACTTATCCACACCCTACACTCCCCT
>JAJYAS010000445.1 GCA_021779415.1 Bacillota bacterium | reverse complement strand
AAATTTTCATTATGTACAGGTTGGCGGCAAAACATTTGCATCTCCAATTTCTTTCTAAGGCGCGAGAGCTACTCTTTAAACATAAATTAAGAGAAGAGATTTGCTTGCTTAGAAGAGGAGGATATTTATGCAAATACATGTCGTAAGCCCTGGAGATACTTTTGTTAAAATTGCTCAAGCCTATAGTATTTCAGTGCAGGAGATTGCAGTTGCCAATCAGGTTCCGGATCGCAATCGGTTGGTTGTTGGTCAAACCTTAGTGATACCTATTAACGGTCAATACCACTGGATTGGGGCGGGAGAAAGCTTATGGAGTATCAGTCGTCGCTATGGAGTATCGGTTGAAGAGATTGTCCGAATTAATAAGATCCTAAATCCTAATCATCTTCCGGTTGGGTTACGCTTATACTTACCGCAGAAAGTAAAGCAAATAGTCGAAACAAACGCCTATATCGATCCGAGAATGACTAGAACCCGATCCGCCACAGCAGTTGATAAAGTAGGAGAGCACCTAACTTACCTTGCCATTTTCAGCTATGCTGTCGATCGGGAAGGAAATCTTACCCCTGTTGAAGATCAGCTGCCGTTGAGCGCCGCTTTCAAGGATAAAGTTTCCCCTCTCTTGGTTTTAACCAATTTTGAGGGCGGCCAATTTCGTAAAGAAATTGCCACAGCGATTTTGACAAACGAAGCGTTGCAAGATCGCGTGCTCAATCGAGCCCTTCAAATTATGGCTGAGAAGGGATACCGAGGGCTAGATTTTGACTTTGAGTATCTAGGAGCAGAGAACCGGGAACGATATGTGGTTTTTTTGAGAAAAGCACGACAATTATTAAAAGCTCATGGGTATTTCATTTCCACAGCTTTGGCACCAAAGTATAGAGGTGACCAACGAGGAGTTCTCTATGAGGGCCACGATTATCAAGCCATTGGTCAAGTTGTCGATTTTATCTTCTTGATGACCTACGAATGGGGATGGTCAGGCGGGGAACCGATGGCTGTATCCCCAATAGCACAGATGCGAAGCGTTATGCGTTATGCTGTATCCGTCGTGCCAAAACAAAAGGTCATGATGGGGATGCCCCTGTATGGTTATGACTGGACCCTCCCATATGTGCCCGGGGGCAAATTTGCCAAATCTGTTAGTCCTCAACGAGCGTTGGAGCTTGCTATTCGTTATGGTGTTAGCATCCGCTATGATAAGGCCTCACAAGCTCCGTGGTTTAGATATACGGATACGCAGGAGAAACGGCATGAAGTCTGGTTTGAAGATGCTCGCAGCGTGCAAGCTAAATTTGATCTAGTTAAGGAGTTAGGGATTCGAGGGTTCTTCTATTGGGTATTGGGAAATGACTTTCCTCAGAATTGGCTTCTGATTGAAGATAACTTTGTGGTGCGTAAACTAACCTAGGAAAAGCTCAACGAAGGCTGAGTACGGGGTACCACTCCCACTTAAAGATGTGGGAATCTCACAATTGGATTAGAAATAAAGAGCAAGTAGTCCGTCTTTAGACAACTACTTGCTCTTTAAAACCTTTTGAGCTGGAATTTGCGTAAAAGTTATTACTTTTACTGTTTCGGCGCTGTTTGAGGCCCGGCAGCATCAACTGAAGTTCCTGCTCCTGGAGTTTTCCCTGCTTCAGGACCTGACGCACCTCCAACTGCAGCACCTACTGCTAAATTCGCTTTGAGCTGGGCCTGCCGAGCCATATCAATCCCTTCTCCGAGTATTCTTAAGGCTTCTTTAGGGCTGTGCCAACCCATACTGTTTTCAGCGGAGATATAATCCCAACGCCATTGAGCTTTGCGATGTAAAGAACGTGCTTGGTTCATCATATCTGCTTTGGCGGCTGGGTTCTTGGCGGCAGTTGAGATGGCATCGATAGCCTCAGAGAGCGCAGTTTCTAATGAGACCTTAGTTTTAAACACCGTGTCCTGTGTGCCTATGACTTGATTCTTTAGGTATTCTTCGCTTTGTTTATGACAGGTTTGACAGGATTGAGAGATAGAATTAAGTGGACTTTGTAGGTGGTGTGAGGATATTTTAGTTTGACCTTGTTTTACATAGGGCATATGGCAATCAGCACAGGCCACCCCGTTAGCCGCGTGTACACCTGTAGAGAACAATTCGTAGTCAGGGTGTTGGGCTTTAAGCATAGGGGCCAGACTTTCTTTATGGTCCCAGTCTTTAAAACTAATCTCCTCATATAACTTTTCTGCATCATCCATTTTCAACCCATATTTCCAAGGAAAGGTGACCTTCTTATTATCGGGTTTAAAGTAATATTCGACATGGCATTGAGCACATACCATAGTTCTCATTTCTTGCCGACTGAATTTGTTGGGATCAATACCTCGTGTTTTTAGAGCATCAAGTAGCGGAATACTGGTAATCACAAGGGCCATTGTTTTAGAGTCATGACAGTTAGCACAGGCAATAGGATGTTTAATTTGATCTTTTAACTGTGCAAAAGGAGTTGACCAAAAAGAATCTCCCATTTTTTCGATAAGCGGCTTGACGTTAGGACTTTTACAATTCCAACAGGAACTGATTGATTTTGGCCCAATACGTAGGGTCCTCGTTACATCTTCCAAAGACCAAACATGGCCTCGTTCTTCGTTATAATCTTCAGAAAAGGGATAGCCTGCAAAAAGTTTTACTTGGGCAGGAGATTCTTTTAGATGTGATTCCGGAATCGAACCACCATACTTAGAATTTCCTTTGGTTTGTTCCTTTTGCTTAAGATAGCTAGCATAGTGATCCGGGTATACTTTTCCCCATGCGGCCGGATCGAGTTCTCCTTCAGGTATAGTGGCAGTTGTGGTTTGGGTGGGTGTTTTCTGGCTACATCCAAAAATCAGAAGTCCGCTCATAAATAGGATGAGACCGAGCAACAGGAAACTGCGCCAGTATTTTTGCATTTAATTTATACCTCCATTTTTAACGAATTGGTGTGTATACAGTTTGGGTGCTAAAAGTCTGAGGGCGTGTATCATGCGGTTCTCCGCGATGGCAATCGAAACATTGTTTTCCATCACTCGTGTTGATTCGTGCAACAACCGTTGAATGACATCGAATGCAGTTGCGTTGAAGAATTTTTTTACTCCATTCCTTTGTAAGAAGCACATCAGGTTGGGCAAAGGTGTTCTTATAATAATCTCTGGCACCCGAATATCCTTTGTAGATAATTTGCTCAAGAATATTATCATGGGGAATGTGACAATCTTTACACCCTACACCATTTGTCTCGCGGTGCACGTTATGAAAAGATGTTTCGTAGGGAGCTTTCATAATATGACAGGTAGTTCCGCAATAATAAGTGGTTGATGTCCGCTCGTATTGCATAAATAGAAAAACTGAACCAATAACTAGCAGTGGCAATCCAATGAGAAGCAACTTTTTTGTCCTTGAAGATAAATCCTTCATAAGAACCTCCTCCCTCTAATCACGTTTAGTATAAAATTTTATTGATATTTTTATGTAAGAGTTAGGAAAATATTATTAGTGTGATGCGTTTGATTATTCGTAGTTAGGACATTAGTGTGATTATGAAAAGAGCCCCAAGTGAACTTAGGATCGGCTGGAAGCATACGTTTCCAGCCTTATTTCTTCGTAAAATGAAATTGTTTTATATAACAGGGAGGAATTTTTGCGTATTTTGTAGAATTGTTAAGCTGTATTTAAAGTATGGAGTGTTGAAAATATCATCGTGTTTATAAGCTAAGGAGGATTTATGTGGGAAGCAAACAACTAAAACAAAGAATAAGAGTAGGGCTTGATGATAAGGACTCTGAGAAAGGGAGAGAACGGGCTTTCGGGGTCATTCGCGGAGCCATGAAATCTATGGTTCCCCAATACCCGGAACTTTCGAATAGGCTTAGGCAAATAAAAACAACCGCTATCGACCATCTTGAGGCCATGGAGGAGATGGCGGTTGCCAAACTCGAAGCAAATGGGTGTAAGGTTTATAAGGCTGCTAACCAACAGGATGCAGTTAACTATATTGCGGGCATTGTGCGTCAGGGTCTGGTCGTCAAATCCAAATCCAACGCCGCTAAGGAGATTGATTTAGTTAAAGCTTTGATTGATCAGGGAACTCGGGTGGTAGAGACTGATTTAGGGGACCGGATCGTTCAACTTGCGGATAGTCATGCCA
>JAJYAS010000444.1 GCA_021779415.1 Bacillota bacterium | reverse complement strand
AACGGTATCCGGTCGAATTCCTTCGGTCATTTTCAATTTACCCTTTTGCTCATACTTCCCAGAGGAAATAACGATGTCATCTCCATCGGTCAAGCCGAGTTTTGTACAGCTCAAGGTATTCATCCACAACGTATTTGTCGCCATTAACTCGTTCAGGATCGGGACATTCGCCGTCCCGGCGTTCGTGTGTACCGCTACTTTACCCTGGACAAAACGGAACTTCCCCTCTTCCGGTTGAGGATGACTAACATAGTTCGGAACACCTTGTTTAGTTGCCTCATCGACCTCTCCAGAGAAGATTTCAATCTTTTTACTTTGGTTAGCCAAGATGTTATCCAAGGATGCTTTGGCATCCTTCGCTCGAACGTAGAACGGCTTCATCCCTGGAGGAGTCCAAACTCCTGTTTCCTTCATTTGGTCTAAAGTTAAACCTACAGGAGCGAGTTGTTGAGTTAGATAGTCTTCCATATCCTTGAATTGGAAATAGTCTCCAAGTCCCATCTTTTCCCCAAGTTCTTTATAAATCTGCCAGTAGGGTTTTGTATCCGCATAGACAATCGGTACAGCAGGTTGTCTGATCACATATTTAGGAGTTAAGCCAGACATATCAAAAATTGGTTCATACCGTTCTAAGTAGGTGCATTCCGGCAAGACCACATCAGAATAATAGGCGGTGTCCGTCATATAGACATCACAAGTTACCAATAGATCGAGTTTTTTAAACGCCTCTAAAACTCTCGTACTTTCAGTGATCGAGATATAAGGATTAAAACGATGCACAAGCCATGCTCTGATAGGGTATGGCTTTTCAGTTATGATACTCTCTACAATTTTCCCGACCGCCCCGTCATAGGTAGGAATGATTTGACCCGGTGTACCTTTAACCCCTGTGCCGTCAATTCTCCCCATAGCAGCCTTGGGGAAATTCGGTTGTTTTACGCTCCCTAACCCTTTAGCGTAAGCGACTTGATCAGGGAAACTTTTCAAGGCACTTGCCCCTTTGGTTAGATAATATCCGCCCGGAACTTCAAAGTTTCCGATCATCATATTAACGATCATAATCGCACGACGTAGTTGATATTCATTAGGTGTATAGGTCGTTCGCCAACCAAAGTCTAAGATAGCATTAGGTTTTGCAGCAGCAAACTCCCTAGTTATCTGAATGATTTTGTCTTTCGAAATTCCAGTCTCTTTCTCTGCCCACTCCGGGGTTTTATCTTTAACCTCTTCGGCCCATTTATCAAAGCCCTCCGTATATTGGGAGATAAAGCTTTGATCATACAGATTCTCCCGAATCAGGATATTGGCCATAGCCATCACAAAGGCCAAATCCGTGGTGCCTTTGATTGGGAGCCATTCTCCTTTTGAGGCAGTAACACTAAAACGCGGATCGAGTACGACAAGTTTAGCCCCATTGCTAAGCGCTTTGGAAACTGCTCTGGTCTGAGCAACGTGAATTCCCTCAAACCAGTTTCGTCCAATGGAGATAAGATACTTAGTATTGCCATAATCAGCTGTAATCGCTTCAGTTCCAAAGGTAGTGTCTAAGGCTACGGAACGAGCCATCGGACAGGTTGCTTCATGTGAAAACACATTAGGGGAACCCAAAGCCTTACCAATCGACCGGAAAAACCAATCATGGGGTCCTTTACGACTAGCCAGGGCGATCGCTTCTCCGCCGTATTGATCCTTAACGTTATATAATTTATCCGCTATATAGGTGTAGGCTTCGTTCCAACTTACCTCTTTGAATTTGCCGTCCCCTCGTTCGCCGGTACGAATCATCGGCTTCTTAATCCGTTGGGGGTCATAAAGAAGTGACGGACCTGCATTTCCTCTCGCACAGATGACGCCACCGAAAGCCGTATCCTTTGGATGACCCTCAATTTTGGAGACTTTCCCGTCTTTGACTTTAACGGCAATTGGGCATTGGTTTCTACACATTTCACAGGAAGAAAAAACTGTTGCTTCAATATCCTTATTTATTTCTTCAGCTTTGAGAGGGTCCAGCCTATTAAAGGTTCCAAACCCACCCATGACCGCCATAGTACCGCCTGTTCCATAAAGGACACCCTTTAAAAAATTTCTTCGTTTCACAGTTTAGTTTCCCCTCCATTCATATTGAGATTTCTGACCAGTTTTTTAACAGCCACCTACAACTTCAGTAACCTCAGGCTTAGGCTTAGGCTTAGACGCCGCAGGATCGTTACCGCTATTACTATTGTCACCACTACTGTTGCTACCTGCTGAGCTGACGATTCCTTTCCACTGCAGCATGCCCCCAGTTAAGACCTTAACTTTGTTTTGGTCATAGCCTTTCGCTATCAAAATACGCCAAGCTGACTCTGAGCGAGTACCGTTAAGATCGATCAATACAATGTCTTTATCCTTACTTATCTGTGCAAGGTTGTTCTCCAGATCTCCCAATGGTCTATTAAGTGCCATCTTGATATGCCCGGCGGCAAATTCTCTGGATTCCCGAATGTCAATTAACTGCCACCCTTTATTAGCATTGATAGCGGCATCTAAATCACTGATCGATACGTTGGCCGTAGCCGGTATGGCCTCCTTTTGATTAACGTTCGCTTGTGCCTGGCTACTATTAGCCTTCGTCGCGTCCTGCCCTTTGTCGACGGCCCCCACCGTTGACACGCTATTGCCACAACCGGATAAAAAAGTCATGCCAAAACCTAATAACAATAGATAAATAACGGTCAAACCCATAGACCGCATCGACATCGACTTAATTCTCAAATCTCTCGCCCTCCTCTTAATAATTTAATTCACAAGTTTAATTAAAGACAACTAATTTTAATCACCTTCAAATAAAACTGTAAGGATGTTATTCTTCGAGTGACATGTACTTTCCTGCACTATTTCCCAACGCACTTATTCTTTAATGTTATAAGCATATAACGAACATCAATAGACACGGTTCCTATTATTAATCAGGTATTTTTTGCTTTTTAGGATATTATTTATGTTATTTCTTAATATTATAAGCATATAGCAAACGTTTATAGGCTTTGATCTATTGTGATAAAGGGATTTTTCACATATATAGAGAATAGTCATGTTAAATTACATGTTCTAATCAGGCTTTAGAATAGTAAATTTGAAAGGATGTTTTAAATGCTAAAGAGAAAATTATCTCCCTTCCTGTCCCTCCTCCTGATTTCTGGGTTCCTTGTTACTGGTTGTGGTCAAGCGCAGACCGCTGCCACCACCTCGGCAACTCCACCAGTTGCAACTGCAACTTCAGCTGCTCCTGCAGAGGACCCTGCAAAGGCCATTAAAGGGGCTATTGAGATTTATTTCAATGACCTTGGCTCTAAAGTAACAAATTCCTATAAGATTTCTGAGAACGATTTAAAGGACGCGCTCGATAAAAACCCTGATAAATACGCAATATTGGATGTTCGTCGCGCAGATGCCTATGCTCAAGGACATATCAAAGGCGCCATCAACGTACCCTATGGCCCAGATATCGCCAAAAACCTTGATAGCATTCGTGCAATCGCCAAAGACAAAACGTTAATCGTTGCTTGTTATACCGGACAGACCGCTGGGCAAACAGATTCTCTTCTCAACGTTGCCGGTATCAAGACCCTCTCCTTAAACTCAGGTATGGGCGGCAGTAGTGTCGGCTTAGACACCAGAGGCTGGTTAGGAATGAAGCTCCCGACAGTCACCGAACCAACAGCAATGCCGACCGCTCCAGCAGTTCCCAGTGAGAGCAAAGCAATTGATGCTGCAGTTCAGAAGTATTTTAATGAAGTCCCTGCAGACTCCTATAAGATTGATCTCCCAGCTCTGAAAGCTGCCCTGGCTAATGAACCCGACAAGTACTACCTTGTTGATGTTCGCAAACCAGAAGATTTCGCCAAAGGCCACATTAAAGGCGCTGTAAATATTCCCTACGGTCCTGCAGTCGCGAAAAACCTCGATTCTATCAAGGACAACAGTAAAGGTAAAACCGTCGTTGTCTATTGTTATACCGGACAAACTGCTGGACAAACAGACCCCTTGCTTAATATCTTTGGCATCCCCACAAAGAGCCTGAATTTCGGATTCGGTATGGATGGCTTTAATAAAGGGTGGAGTTCTGACAAATCTTACGAAGTTGTCAAATAATTACGTTTAACCTTAACGACAGAACAAT
>JAJYAS010000443.1 GCA_021779415.1 Bacillota bacterium | reverse complement strand
TCAGCTGAAGTATCGAGCTGAATTAATTTTTAGCAGCTCATAGAGAATGTGCAATTAAATAGGAAGCTGAAATTGTGGGGTAGGGGAAGGTATATCCTTCTTTAGCTAGAATTAGGCAAATAAGAGCCTAATGTTTAAAATTTACAACTTAGCCCTGCAGAATTGATACAGAGGCTAAATTCCTGATTCCGGTGTGATTGCAACAATAACTGCTCAAGAGGATGGATGGGTAACAATTCAGTTTTCAGACCAACCAGGGAGGAGAACAAGGACACGCATTGATCACTTTCTTAGCAATTACCGACGTTAAGTCTTTCGTACTATGCCATGCTACCTCATAGCTTCATTGCTTTCTTACGAAAGATACCCGTTTTTATCTTGCGCAAGAGAACAAATGTTTTGTATAATTGAGTTGACTGCGAAATGTAGTAAACTGCCTACAGATTGTAGGCAGTTTAAAATTAAAGCAGTGGATTATCAATAAGTCAAGGTGGAGGATATAATCTTATGGCGAAGAAAAAAAAGAATGAAATAACAATCCATTCCAGTGCCGCGGAATACTTGACTTTTATTGCTGCAACAGGTGATGCTCCTCAAAGTTTTGAAATGCGTTATGAAGACGAAAATATCTGGCTTACGCAAAAGATGCTGGCAACGCTTTATGATGTTGATGTACGAACAATAAACGAACATATGCAAAAGATATATTTCGATAATGAACTTGAACAAGAATCAACTATCCGGAATTTCCGGATAGTTCAAAATGAAGGTTCACGTCAAGTTGCACGCGATATTAAACATTATAATCTGCAAATGATTATTGCTGTAGGTTTTAAAGTGAATAATGAACGAGCTGTCCAATTCCGAAAATGGGCAAATCAGATTGTAAAGGATTACACTATCAAAGGCTTTGCTATGGATGATGAACGCCTGAAAAATGGTGGGTCAATTCTGACGGAGCAATATTTCGAAGAGCAACTCCAACGTATTCGTGAAATCCGTCTTAGTGAGCGGAAGTTTTATCAAAAAATTACTGATATTTATGCGACTGCCATCGATTACGATATAAATGCAAGTGCCACAAAGCGTTTTTTTGCAACTGTCCAAAATAAGCTTCATTGGGCGATTCATGGACAGACTGCTTCAGAAGTTATATATACTCGTGCCGACGCAGGAAAGGAACATATGGGGCTCACAACCTGGAAAGATGCACCTCATGGAAAAATTCAGAAATTCGACGTATCGGTAGCAAAAAACTACCTGAGCGAATTTGAGATGGGGCAGCTGCAGCGGCTGGTTTCTGCCTATTTAGACATTGCAGAGAATATGGCACTTCGGCATATACCTATGACCATGCAGGATTGGGAAACACGACTAAACCACTTCATACAGGCAGCCGACCATGATGTTTTAATGGATGCAGGGAAGGTAACGGCGGAAATTGCCAAAGCTCATGCTGAAAGCGAGTTTGAGAAATACCGCATTATTCAGGATAGACTGTTTCAATCTGACTTTGATAAATTGATAGAAGAAGCTAAGGACAAAGAATAATTTAAAGGCGTCGAATTCGACGCCTTTAAATGCATAATGATATTAGATACTTTCCCTCTAAGGGGATACCAGATTGAGCAAAAGAATTAAATAATCGGAAAATCATAGAGTGAATCATAATTCTCCCGAATTCGGGGGAATTGAAGTATTATTCAAACGATGTGAATGATCGTATTTTTTGGCAATAATCAGGAGGAGATCATGAATAAAATAACTTGTATCTGTCTGGGTGTTCGTGATATGAAACGCTCAGTCCAATTTTACAGGGACGGTCTGGGATTTCAGAAAGAAAAAACTGAGGACAGCCCTCGAGTAATCTTTATTAATGCACCAGGGACAAAATTCGAGTTATATCCTCTATCCCTTTTGGCAGAAGATATTTTATCTGATAATCCGCCACCGCCCAGCTCTGGTTTGCCGGAATTACCCTGGCCTATAACGTAATGACAAAGGACGAGGTAAATGAAGTAATTGAAATTGCAAGGAAAGCTGACGCAGCTATTGTAAAAGAACCTCAGGATGTTTTTTGAGGAGGATACCACGCCTATTTTTCGGACCTTGACGGATATTATTGGGAAGTAGCCGGGGCCCTATGTTTAATTATGATGAACAGGGTATGCTTGTTTTTTGACTATATCACTATATCACTATATCACTCCATCGGTTATGCGGTGGTACTGAATATGTTGGCGGAGGTTTCAACTACCGATATTTCCCGTCAGGATGAACCGGAAACAATGGAACAGCATAAAAAAGTCGCATAGAGCAGTGGTTCAGTTGCAAAGTCAGCGCGTGCAGAATGAAAAACAAACAGGGAAAAAGGCAGTAAAACCTCTGAATGCCAAAAGCTTGAAAAGTTTGGCGGATAAAAATCAGCATGATGGAAATGAGGATTAATTTCTGAACAAGAATGTTTTAGAAGAAGGAGTAAAACGAGAAAATGTATAAGAAACTTCTTACCAAGAAATTTTTTAGGGACAATCCGTATTTGGAAAACTCAGTTCAGCGTTTTATTTATAGCGTTCTGCTATATGAAGGATTGGAAGATGCAGCCAGTGAACTAATGATGAAGCAAAGGTTATTGAGTGATGAACGTCTTGAACAGATCACTCAAGAGAAGGAACTGATTCAGGCAGAACAAAACCCAGAGATGATATTTCAGCTTTTACGAAAAAACACAGATGCGGTCAATCGAGGTGTACTGATTAAGAAAGTGCTAGAGTTTGAAGAAGTGCTTCTCCCTAAAGTGATGGAAAAGTTGATACGCAGCTATCATGACATTTTTATCGAGAATTCAATACATCTTCTTGCTAGAAGTCATAAAGACTATACTCCGTTGCTGAAGGAAAAATATGCCGAGATCCGAAACCCTTATGTGCAGTCATTAGTTTGTCTGATTATTGGATTGAGAAGGGAAGAAGACACCATTCCCTGGATACTGGACAGATTCTTTGAACTGAAAAATCTGTACCCAGGTGAAACTTATGATCAGGGTCCGCTGCTAGCCTTGCACGAACTTAATTGCCGTTTCTACAAAAATGACAACACGTGTCAATAATGTGACTTTTTGATTACAAAAGGAGTGAGAAAATGCAAATAGCACTGACAAAAAAATTAGCAAATGTAGAGGGGATAAAAGCTCCTTTTGTGACCGTCAAGTAGAAATGAACAAATTTCGATAAATAATTTTTAACACCTAGTTGTTACCATAAATGGATTCTGCATATGAAAGCTACGCTTGGCAAGCATCATCATTGTCGCTTAGTTTGTTTGGCGTCAACAACAGGATTCAGCGAGGGAGATGCCGTTTGCCAACCATATTCAAGGCGCTCAACCTGTCCGCTGTCAAATGGTGCCTCTGAAGTGATAACTATGCTATCTCAGTCATCAGCGCGTTTTTTGCAAGTGATTTTTACATAGTGTTGCAAGTTCTATTTTCCCTCCTTTTTAGCGAGGAAATAGATGTTTTGCAGACATTTGGCCCCCAAATTATCTAATGGGCAGTAGGCACAACATGTAAACTCGTTACGTCGATTCTCGACATCTACTTATTAGGCCTTCAAGTCGGATATCTTCAAGATCCGGGGGATCATTTTTAATAACGTAGCTAATATCGGCGATCTCCTTTGTAGTAATTTGTCCCAGTCGCTGCATAGCCTCGAGCTTAGAGGATGGATTTATCCCAAGATAGACAACCAATTTTGTTTTTACCTTTCCTTTATCCCTAACCCGTTTTTCCAGATAGGCATACTCGTACCAACCTTTCACTTTCCATCTTATGAACAAGTTTACGCCTCCTTTTCTCAATTGGTTGGTAGGCACTACATTTGTGAGGATTCTGGTTGCCATCTTAGTGGTACGGTTAAAATTGAACTCGCCGTCGCTCTGACATCCTTGAAGTTTCCAGACCGTGTTCCGAAAGCATCTGTTCCAGTTCTGTAACATAATCTTCAAGTTCATATGCCTCTCGAGATCATCCAATTTACCAATTTTGCAGATACTCACGCTCTTCCGACCAGCGTTCAGACAGACTTTTTGCGGATACATCCAGTTTGCCGGCATCATAATCACGGATATCGCGCTCGATGTTAGCATAAAGATCTTGTTTGCCGAA
>JAJYAS010000442.1 GCA_021779415.1 Bacillota bacterium | reverse complement strand
TGATTATCGTAAACTAAATTTGTTGGATAAAATGCTAATGACATTATTGAAGATATCTATAAAATGGAAGAAGAAAAGGAAAAAGAAATTAACCTCTGATGAGATCGGTATGCTCGAAATTTATGATAAGCCAACAGATTATACAAGAAAGAATAAAATTGCAGAACTCATCGCCTATGTAAGGTAAGGCCACCAGTTTGGTGGCCTAGGTCAAGGGTGAATCCTTGAATTGCTTAGCAAAATTAAGTTCTGCGTTCGAGGGCCATGCCCAGCATAATCAACCCAAATATTCCAAGTACATGGAGAACAAACCAACCGGGCTGAAGAAGACTGAAACCACTGGGATCAACCTTTCTCATAAATAAAACCTCCATCACACCAAATTAGACATCGGTTTAGTTTCTGTAGCTTCTTAGTTAAAATACTAGAATTGAATAGGAAATACCTTCCGGTAATTCAATTGCTTGTTATCCTTCATCAAGAATTCCCCGCAGAGGAAGTAGTTACTTTGGGTCTTCAATTGCATAAAATTCCTCCAAATCGGGCATCTTACCTATTTAGGTGAGTCAGACACCATGACGACGGATATGGAGTACGGAGGGGTTTGGTTGCGAGTTTTAGCATTCTTGCTCGCTATGGCTATTCTATCACTGCTTAGTTTAGCGGTTAAAGCTGAAGTAGATTTTCGATACCGGCGTATCGAAGAGGAAGATCATCTTGAGATTAATTTTCGTGCCTTTCATGGGTTATGGCATATCAAATATCAAATCCCAACTCTTCAATTGGAGTGGGAAAAAGGACCCCAACTCGAAGTGGAACAGGTTGTAAAAGCGAGAGGCGGAGCACGCCATGCCACGACGAAAGCACGTTTTCGCTATATCCGCAGAGGCTGGTTATCCCGTCTGTGGGTGAAAATTCCTGTTTTGCTAAGCTATTATAAGCGTGTGAAGAGCCTATTTTACAGGGGAATTCATTGTAAAGAAATCAACTGGCGCATAGAAATCGGATATAAAGATGCAAGAAATACAGCGATCGCGGCAGGAGCCTTTTGGACTATGTTTGGTTTTGCACTTTCCTACCTTTATCAACAGGTCAAGGTCGAAGTCTCATCTCCTGCTCTTATTGTTGTCCCCCAATATAAAAAAGAAGGCTTTTTATGTGATATTCAATGCATATTCCATTTAAGAATCGGCCATATTATTTTTGTAGGATTATATGTATTGAAAACATTTAAGCGGGGTATAAGGGGGCAGTCACGTGGGGAATCATCCTATTGAATCGTTAATGAAAACAGCTATGGAGAGTATCCAACAGATTGTGGATGTGAACACGATCGTTGGAGATCCAGTTGAAACACCTGATGGGTCCGTAATTATTCCTATTTCGAAGGTTTCTTGCGGTTTCGCAGCAGGGGGCAGTGAGTTTGCACCACCAGATAATAATAAAGAAAACTCAGGGAGCGGAACTGGCCAAGGAGGCGGAGGCTCACTTCCTTTTGGAGGGGGTGCTGGTGCTGGAGTATCAGTACAACCTGTTGGCTTTTTGGTCGTAGGTAATGGAACGATTCGTCTTCTTCCTGTCGATGGGAATGTGGTCATTGATCGGTTATTAGATACGGTTCCTGATTTGTTAGATAAACTGACTGGAATGATAAACAGGAAGAAAAAACCGTCACAGGCGGATGACATTATTATCGCCCGTGACTAAATCAATTTATGATTTGTCAAGATCATATAAGGTCAACGAAAAGAACGAGAATTCGTTCTTTTTTGTTTGTCCTTTTCATACATTTCATTGAGACAAGGGGGGTGGGAAATGGTTAATCTCATTTGGCTATTAATGTTGGCGATTGGAATCATTGTAGCTGCACTCACGGGGCACATTGAAAATGTAACAGTTTCTGCAATGAAAGCTGCAGAACTTGGGGTCGAGGTTGCCATTGAACTAATTGGTGTGATGAGCTTATGGTTAGGCCTCATGCGTTTGGCTGAGGATGCAGGGTTAGTAAAAGGAATTTCCCGCATCTTTGGTCCTGTGATCGGTCGCTTGTTTCCTTCACTTAAGCCCGAAAGTCCAGCACTTGGGGCCATTATTATGAACATGAGTGCTAATATATTAGGCTTGGGAAATGCTGCGACCCCTTTCGGATTGAAAGCTATGGAAGAACTGCAAAAGGAAAACCCGACGCCAGAGGTGGCAAGCCCCGCAATGTGTACTTTCTTAGCGCTCAATACTTCTTGCATTACGCTAATCCCAGCTACGATTATAGGCGTCCGGCTAAAAGCAAATTCAGTGAATGCTACGGAAATCATCGGAACAACAATCGTTGCGACAGGGTGTGCCATGACGGTTGCCATTTTCGTGGATTTCCTGATTCGTCATAGGAGGAGAAAATGAATGTTATTGCCGAGATTTCTCGCTGGGCGATTCCGCTACTGCTGTTATTGATTCCGGTGTTGGCCTACTTTCGTAAAGTTCCTGTCTATGAATCCTTCGTAGCCGGAGCAGAGGATGGGTTTAAAACTGGCGTGCGGATTCTCCCATTTTTAATTGGAATGCTCCTTTCAATTCGGGTTTTCGTTGACTCTGGAGCGCTCGAGATCGTGTCGCATTGGCTACAACCACTTTTTGGACGGTTAGGCTTGGATCCTGATTTTGCTGCGATTATTCCGCTGGCAATTATGCGCCCCCTGAGTGGATCAGGAGCACTAGGGGTGGCAACACAGCTTATCAATCAGTATGGTCCAGATTCGTACATTGGTCGGTTAGCATCAACTCTTCAAGGAAGTACGGATACTACCTTCTTTGTGCTAACGGTGTATTTTGGTTCCGTCGGCATCAAGAAGTATCGTTACGCACTTAAGCTGGGCCTATTAGCGGATTTTATAGGCTTAATCGCTTCTGTGTGGATCGTGACTAAGACGTTTTATTGACATGTGCTTTGTACATACTAATGGTGAGGCCGAAAGGGGGCATCATTAGTATGCTTTGTACTATTTTACCGGCGTATACTGAGGATGAAGCACTCGTCACTGAAGGGAGTACCGATTGCGATTATACGCTAAATTTAGATAGGGCTGAATTTGAGGGTAGTGTTAGAACTACCATGGGTGTGCCACTGGAGAATGCTAGAAATGCGGTTAAAACGTTAGGTCAATTAATCAGGCCAAAGCAATGGGTTAAGAACTCGTTTGTTATGGTAGGGATGCTTTTCTCCCAAAATTGGGGACATGTGGAGTTGTTGCTCAAGTCGATAACTGCAACAATAGCGTTTTGTTTTGTTTCTAGCGCAGTTTACGTCTTAAATGACTTTTTTGATCGGGAACGTGATCGGATGCACCCCAAAAAATGTCATCGTCCTCTTGCTGCAGGAACAGTTACGCCCAGGGTAGCGGGGGGGATCTTTCTCTTTTTTATCTTAATTGGCGTGTTGTTAGGTTTTGCTGTTTCCAGCATTGCGGTAGGAATACTGCTTTATTATTTGACCCAGAATATTGCTTATTCCAAGGGATTGAAACAAGTCGTATTGCTTGATGTTTTACTAATCGCCTTTGGTTTTATGCTTCGAATTTTAATGGGAACATGGGGCGTAGGAATTCCACCGTCGAAGTGGTTGCTGCTGAGTGGCTTAACTCTCGCCCTTTTCATGGGTTTTGGCAAAAGGTGGGCAGAGCTCAATGATTTATTAACGGGTGCTAGCGCTCATCGACCGGTCCTGAAGAACTACAGTTTGGAACTATTAAATCAACTTCTGGGAATTACCGCAGGGGCAGTTATCGTGACCTATTGCCTGTATGTACTAGATCCAAGTACCGTTATATTGCATCACACGACAACCTTGATTTATACGGTTCCTTTTGTGATTTACGGCCTGTGGCGATATCTAGACCTCATCCGGATTGGAAAAGGGGGGGATCCCTCGAAATTGGTGACCAAAGATCCTCACATTATTGCCGCTGTCTTGTTGTGGCTGGCCTCGGTCCTCTATATTTTAAGCTAGAAAACTTGGCAAACAAACTTGAGATAATATTGTTTCTAGAAAGTGAATAAGGTCGTGCTGTGTTTTGAGAAAGCGGAGTTCCTTTTACTATTTGGTTTTAATGCTGGGATTTGTGCTCGGCATTCTATGGGTTCGCTTTGTACGAACAGTGCCTGTTTCTGATTT
>JAJYAS010000441.1 GCA_021779415.1 Bacillota bacterium | reverse complement strand
ACTTAAACCCTCAATATACTGAGCTCTTGTTCTCATAGTCATTCTCCTTTTCTTATAATCAAGTTATCAGACATTGTGCGTATTCCGAACTCTAACGTCCTTGGAATTTTGCCGGGCGTTTTTCCAAAAACGCTTTCATACCTTCTTTTTGATCCTCAGTCGCAAAAAGAAGACTGAAACATTGATGCTCATACTGAAGTCCTGCCTCCAAATCCATCCTTAACCCCTCATTCACGGTTGCTTTAGCCAAACGTAAAGCCACTGCCCCCCGATCAGCAAAGCGTTTTGCCATTTTCTTGGCTTCAGAAAATAGCTGATCAGCAGGTACCACTTTATTTACAAGTCCAATACGCAAAGCCTCTTCCGCGGTAATAAAATCCCCACTAAAAATCAGTTCTTTTGCCCTACCAGCGCCTATCAAACGAGGCAGACGTTGGGTTCCACCGGCACCTGGCAAAATACCCAGTTTAATTTCCGGCAACCCGAATTGAGCGTTGTCCGCGGCAATGCGTACATCTGCCACCAACGTCAGTTCACACCCACCCCCTAAAGCATAACCGGCAATTGCCGCAATGACGGGCTTAGGCATATTTTCAATTAGGTGGAAGGCCCGATGCGAGGGTTTATCGCTAGTCGTCACATCCACTGCTGTAGCAGAGGCCATCTGACCGATGTCCGCCCCTGCCGCAAATACTTTCACTCCACCCGTGATAATCACAACACGCACAGAAGGGTCAGCAGATAAGGTAGAAGCTGCCTCCGCCAACTCATTAAAGACTTGATCATTTAGGGCATTGAGTACCGCAGGACGATTAAGGGTAAGTGTGGCTATTCCTTCTTCTATTTCTACAACAATCGTCTCATAGGCCATTTGTATAACCTCCCAATTTACATCAATTTTCTCTTCTGATAATCAATTAACACTCCTTTTTTAACCTTCTGAATACTCCCTCATTATCTTTATAAGCAAAAATTATGCCAAATATAAAAAAACCTCCAAACTGGCTAATCAACCAGCAGGAGGTTATTCGATATGTATGGAAATAGATACAATCTCCAATTCGTTAATTGTATTTTAGTGCGTAATGCGTACAAGCGATCGATTAAATCCTCTATTCTATACCATAACGGCGTAACTTATCGTAAAATACTCGCCTAGAAAACCCCAATGCTTTCATAGCTTTGGTACGATTATTCTTATATGTGACTAAGGCTGATAAGATGAGTTCCTTTTCCACGGATGCGACAATCTCTTTTACAGTGGAAGGCTTATTCTTTATTTTATATTGATCTCTATTAGCGGGAATTATTTGAGCAGGCAAATGATAAATTTCAATAGTTATGTCGCTACACACAATGCTTGCGTGTTCTAGAACATTTTGCAATTCTCGAATGTTACCGGGCCAGTCATACTCCTGAAAAAACCTTACGACTTGGGGAGACAATGTCAACTCATGTCCAGTTTCTCGAGCAAACTGATCAAGGAACGTTTTAGATAGGGCCATGAGGTCATCTTTACGCTCACGTAATGGAGTTAAGTTGAGAGGAACAATGTTTAACCGGTAATACAAGTCACGCCGAAAGGTACCTTTTTTAATCATACTTTCCAGATCACGATTTGTAGCGGCAATCACCCGGATATCAACTTTAATAGTCTTAGTACCGCCTACCCGTTCAAACTCTTTTTCTTGTAGCACGCGCAATAATTTAGCTTGCATGGTATAGCTCATATCACCAATTTCATCCAAGAAAATTGTACCGCTATGGGCAAGCTCAAATTTACCGAGCTTACCTCCCTTTTTAGCTCCCGTAAAAGCACCGTCTTCATACCCGAACAGTTCACTCTCGATCAGGTCCTCTGGTATAGCAGCACAATTCACCTTAATCAGAGGTTTATCCTTACGACGGCTACTATTATGGACGGCCTTAGCTAATACTTCTTTTCCAACCCCACTTTCCCCACGAATCAATACCGTACTATCCGTTCGTGCTACCTTAGCTGCCAACACCAAGGTCTCTTTCAGGTTACTATTTTGTCCCACATATTCCTTGAAGGAAAGAGGCAGTTGTTCCCATTGCTCCAACTGCTCCTTTAAATAATCCGCTAACCCCTTTGTTTGCTGCAACTCGCGGTTTAATTCAACGACTTCAGTTATATTTTTGAACGTAGAAACACATCCAATAATGCTTTCCCCATTATATAAAGGAAAAGAATTCCCTACCACATCGATTCCTAAAGAATCCAGATAATCTTTACCGCTAGATGGCTTACCCGTTCGCAATATTTCAATTGCCGCAGCTTTAGGTTCGATTTTATCTAGTCTTCGCCCTAAAACCTTTGCTACGGGCACCCCTAAAATCTTTGCATAAGCTTCGTTAGCATAAACAATGGTCGTATCGGAATCAATAACAAGCACCACATCGTGAATATTGTCCAAAATCTGGAATAACAATTCTCCATCCCATTGCGGAAAATCGCTGGTTGTGACAGCATGGGCTCCGGCACTCATGTTTATCCCCCATTCTTTATTGCTTTTTTATCACCATTATATAAGAGTAAGGTAATTGAAGTAAAGTTTAAATCCTATAAATTATTTAAACATTCATAATATTATACTAATTGCCCCTGAGACACATACTAAGGTCTTAGTATGTGTCTCAGGGGCAATGCCCTAGTTAAAATAACAAGGTTGAGTGTTTTCTTAATCACCAAACAATCTACGGGGGTTTTTAAGAAGAAGCGTATCAATCTGCTCTTCCGTTATTCCCGCCGTTTTCAATACTGGAATTACATTTTCAAAGATATTGGTTGGGTGCCAATTAGCAAGCATTTGCTGTACGACTTCTGGCAATACAAGGGGTCGACCTAACCAATAGTTCACTGTGTCATGAGACAATAAGATCTGCCTTCCATACCCGGTTCCAATTAGGCCAATTAGTATGGCCTCACGCACCGCATCTAAGGGTGCTCCGGCAATTCTCTCGAGACCAAAACGGTCAAAGCCAACAAAAACTCCGGATTTCAAGACACGCACCTGATCGGCCACATTGGTATTACCACACATATGACCAATTACGATCCGACTAGGATCAGCGCCTTCTGAAATAAGCAATTCTGCTTGTTCAGCGCCCATGGTACCTTCCTGAGTGTGCGTGATAATTGTAACTCCAGTTTCCATCTGCACCTTGGCTGCAGCTCTAAAGAATACTTTCTCATAATCGGTAATGACATCTTTGCTGGATGCTAATTTTATAACGCCGGCTTTTACTCCCGTTTTTCCAATGCCGACTGTAATTTCCTGCATGAACATTTCATAAACTTCTGCTCCCATATCACCCAACCCAGCTCGAAATTTAAAATAAGCCGGTGCAGATTCTCCCTCGTAGTAATAGCCGCTCGAACAGATTATTTGTAGCCCTGTCTTCTCCGAAATTTCTCTTAAAAGCTCTGGATTTCTGCCACACTCGTTGGTCGTGGCGTCGACCACAGTTTTTACCCCGTGGGCTTTAAGGCTTTCCGCTACGTTAATACCAACCTGCAGAGCCACTTCCCGGTCAAATTCGCCCAAAGTGGTATCTCCTTGAAAACCGGGATAACCAAATACAAAATGTTCATGGAACAGGGTTTTCCCCAACTTGTCAGCGCCTATCGGACCTAACACAGTATTTACTGTCACAGTCACTGTCATCAATCCTCTCTTGAAAAATTGCATATCCCGCAAGTCATGTCTAATTTCATATAAGTAATGCTTCTTGTACCCTTTCCTTTTCTTCTTCCTGCAACTTGCGCCAGAGGATTTTTCCGCTGGCCGACATAGGAAGGCTCTCCACAAATTGCACTATGCGCGGATATTTATAAGCAGACATTATACCCTTAGCCCACTCGATTATCTCTTGTTCAGTAACCTTATTGCGTTCTGATTCATGCAATATAACATACGCTTTGACTGTTTCTCCTCTTTTAGCGTCTGGCACACCAATTACGCACGCCTGCTTAATGGCGGGGTGTCTGAACATGCTAGATTCTACTTCCGTGGGCCAAACTTTAAAACCAGAAGCGTTGATCATTCGCTTGACTCGATCAACAATAAAGAAATACCCGTCCTCGTCGTATTTCGCAATGTCGCCTGTACGAAAAAATTGTTTCCCTTCAATGATAATAAAAGC
>JAJYAS010000440.1:814-4178 GCA_021779415.1 Bacillota bacterium | reverse complement strand
GGAATCTTCGATCGGGCGGGATGTTCCTCCCGGTCACTGGAACCGCCTAGCCATAAGGGCTAAAAAACTTCTCCCCAATATTCCGATAACCTTCGGGGTACGGTTACCTAATCCAGTGATGGCGAATCAGAATATAGCGGATGGAGAATTCGACTATTGGGAAGTTTGTCGTCCTATGCTTGCGGAACCGGAACTTTTGCATAAAGCAGCTGAAGATCGTTTGGATGAAGCAAAACATTGCTTAGGCTGTATGAATTGTCTCGCTCGACTATTTAGGGATCTGCCCTATCTTTGTACGAATAATCCGGCCTTAGGCCATGAGGTTGAACCGGAATACCTTATTACTCCGGCAGTGGTTAAAAAGAAGATTATGATTATCGGAGCAGGCCCAGCAGGAATTGAGTGCGCAATTGCCGCGACGAAGCGAGGGCATGATGTTACCCTTTATGATAAGAGTGACAGTATTGGCGGGAGTCTTGTCGGATATGCAGCCTATGACATAGCCAATAAAGCGGACCTTCAAAGTCAGATTTCTTATTATCAGACGATGCTAAATAAGTTAGGAATTAAGGTAAACCTCAATACGGATGTGAACCCCAAGCTTATGAGAAGTATTCTTCACCAATATGATGTAGCAGTGCTTGCCGTGGGAGCAGGAGTCGATACTAGTGTAATTCCAGTACCGGAACAAGAGGGTATCTTAGTAATGGCTGCTGATGTTGCTAGAGGAAAGGTAAACGTGGGGCAAAAGGTGGTAGTCTTGGGTGGCGGCAAGATTGGTTTAACTTTGGCAGAAGGTCTAACCCAGGAGGGGAAAGAAGTAACCATTGTTGAAAAGGAAAAGAGGATAGCCGGAGATGTCATCCCCACTTGGAAATGGCGACATTCCTCTTGGATAGACCAATTAAAGATCAAAACCTTAACGCTTAGTAAACCAATAAAAATCGGAGTTGGTGGAGTAACCGTCGTCAATGACAAAGGTGAAGAAACTTTTGTTGAAGCAGATACGGTCATTGCTGCGTCACCTAGAAAGCCAAATCAAGAGTTGTTCCAAGAGTTTGAATTTATGGTTGATGAGTTACATGGGATTGGTGATGCTTTGGTTCCCCGTGGACTCTTACAGGCTATTCATGAGGGATATCGTTTAGGAGTACGGATTTAGACGAGAGATGCGGGGGTGAGCTATGTGGTATCAACAATAGGTGAAATGTTTTTAGATGCTCAAGGCTGGCAAACCATACTTGACCGTAGGCCGGAGATTTTTACAGACATGCTTCCGGGGGCCAGCTTAGGGATATTGCCTAAAAAGGAGTTTGCATCCCCCGTCGGAACCATGCTGATCTGGGAAAAGCAAATCGATAAAATGGCGGTGTTTTATCAATCCTTCACAGGTTTTCAGAATACCAGTGTGGACCTATTAATGATTGCTGATGATGCAGCCCTAGTATCACTTCATAGTAAAGCACAGGATAATCCATTTTATGAAATGAGAGAACAGATTCGCAATGGGAATATCCTCTATTATGTGATGAAGACGAAGAATGAACTACTTGCCTTAGGCTATGAAGAATTAATTGATGTTTTGGGGATTCCCTTTCTGGGTGCTTGCCGTTAATATTTAGAAAGGGGTGGTAGAGATTGATATTTCTCAATCCAAGTGGGGCCCCGGAACTGGGCTGTAGCGAGTGTGGTTGTCGTTGGTATGACCGTTTAACAAATAGTTGCTATGAATGTGGTCAGATAGTTTCAGAGGAAGACATTGCTGAATATCAGGCAGCTTTGGAATTGTTTTATGAAGAAAGAGGCATTAAGCCTTAAATTGAAATGAGGAGGAGAAGGCTTGACGGAAGTAACTAGTGACGCTCTTAAAAAATTGGAAAGAGATTGGCGTTCAATGATTTTCATTTCCCATGATTTTTTTCATCGCTGGAGGAGGGTTCTTGAGGAGAAGTATGGAGCTGAGGAAACAGTTGCTCTGGTCGACCGCTTTTGGGAATTAGTTGGAGAGGGAACTGCGGACAGTTATCTTAAACGTGGCCGGGATACTGAGGATCTAGAACAAATAGTCAATGCTTTTGTCCGAGCCAGTCTTGTCATGGGAGAGAGTGCTAAATCGGTTAAAGACGGAAATGACGTTTTACTCATCCATGATGCCTGTCCTTGGATAGGTTCTTACAAGGATTACGGAGCACCGGGACAATGTCAAGCAGGCTGCGACACATGGTTTGAGACGGCACTAAAGAAAATATCCCCTGATTTCTCTGTCCAAACAGATAGTTGTTTGGCAGCGGGTGATAGTACCTGTACTAGACGCTACTCTAGAAAGACTCATGGATAATTGAATAGTTATTTGAGCGGAAACTAAAAGAATGGCCAAAAAATTAATAACGAGGTGCTTGTATTCTATTCCTATTTGCATTAAAATGTTTATAAATCAATATTGTTTTGTTATTGGTGCCCTGAGATATGGGAGAATAGGGAACTGGGTGAGAATCCCAGACGGACCCACCACTGTAAAGAGGAGACTTATGCATTGCCACTGGAAAACCGGGAAGGCGCATAAAGTCAATGATTCTGAGTCAGGAGACCTGCCAGTAACCTAAGTAAGTCATGAATTAAGGTAAAGTTCATGGTCAGTCGTCGCTTTCAATTACCAAATTGAAAGCGGGGATTAGACTATGAACTTTTTTATATGCCTTATTTGGAAAGGGGGTGAAACGCTTGGGATATCTGGGCCGAGATGTTGAAGTCGTCTCGATAAACAATACACAATATTTGGTGGCTTCCTGTGATTCCTGTGGTGCAATTGGTATGAAGGAATTAGATGCTTATAAGATTCCATGGTTCATTACAGGGAAGTTGACGACCCGAGTTGCGATGTTGGAAGTTCTTTCGACAGGAGCTTTGCCACAAATGCTGACTGTAGCGATTTCCAACGAGCCTAACCCAACAGGGGATGAACTATTAAAGGGGGTGAACGATGAACTAGAATCCGCTGGATTGAAAACTCTTCCGATGGCAATCAGCACAGAAAAAAACATGCCCACGCAACAGACGGGTCTTGGGATTAGTGTGATTGGTGTGGTTCAGAAAAATAACTTGCGTCTAGGAACAGCTCAGCTGGGAGATGACGTTTATTGTTTAGGACTTCCCAAAGTCGGACCTGAACTGAGCAATCCAGATGATCCGGAAATTGTACAAGTGAAAGCTATTCTGGCTCTTTTAGGGATCCCTAGTATTCATGACATTATTCCAGTAGGGTCAAGAGGAATACGCAGAGAAGCTGAACAACTTGCCTCTACTATAAATTCCCGTCTGCGCATTGATCCTTCCTGTGTCGTCGACTTGGATAAATCAGCAGGAC
>JAJYAS010000440.1:0-804 GCA_021779415.1 Bacillota bacterium | reverse complement strand
GTGCCTGGTTTTCTCATCATCTTCATCTATATCCACGTCTTCATCTTCATTTTTATCGACTAAGGGCTTAAATCATGGGTTCTTAAACTTTCCGGATTTACCTTTATCTAGAATTGGCCAATTATATTAAAATTTGAGGAGGAATATTTCATGAATAATTTAGAAACAGAAAACAAGGATTTAAAACTATCCGCTTGGAACGTCAAGAGACTTTCGATTATGGCCATTTTTATTGCTTTAAGTGCCGTGGGAGCGCTTATTAAGATTCCAAGTCCTGTTGGAACCATCGGCATGGATTCTGCACCTGGATTTTTCAGCGCATTAGCTTTTGGTGGATTAACGGGAGCTATTGTCATTGCATTTGGACACTTATTGACGTCTGCAGTTGTCGGATTTCCTATGACAATTCCGATCCATTTATATATTGCTTTACAAATGGCTTTATGGGCTGTGGCCTATCGCTGGGTGAATAAGAAGTTCGGTTTGATTCCCGCAGTCATCGTTGCAATTATTCTCAATGGGGTTGTGTCATCGTTTGCGATGCTTCCAATGATGGGTATGGGTGGTGTGATTGGACTGATGCCTTTCCTTGTTGTTGGAGCAGCTCTTAATGTTATAATCTCTGCAGTAGCCTACAAAGCAATTAAGGGAAGTCGGCTCATTTAGGTGATGAGGTGAAAACCGTGGAGATCGTGGAAAGCATAAAAACTGCAGATTCCCATGAGACTGATATATTTACTCATTTAAGGTATGGAGAAAATGCAATTGAACTTAATAATATCTCCTATTATTATCCGAACGTCG
>JAJYAS010000439.1 GCA_021779415.1 Bacillota bacterium | reverse complement strand
AGGCTTGAGTCCTGAAATCATAGCTCGTTACCCTGATACGGCCGTTCGCTTGCCGATGCGTGTGGATGCTCGGTCCCTGAATTTATCCAATTCTGTTGCGGTTATTGTTTATGAAGTCTTGCGACAATGGAATTTTCCGGATCTGGTCTAGGGGGGAAATAATCAAATTTTGTTTGAAAAGGGGAAAAGGAAAGATGGTGCCTACAGGTGTTATGACGATTAAAGATGAGCATCAGGTAAAGGCGGTTGAAGAACAATCATGACATATGGGTTAACCTTTCTTCTAGGCTTAATAATTGCCGTGTTGGCAACTCCCATTACCATGAAACTAGCGAAAAAATGGGGAGCAATCGCTCAGCCGGGCGGAAGACATGTTCACAGTCGACCAATTCCCCGTCTCGGTGGATTGGCAATCTATGCTGCATTTTGGATCTCGGCCTTAGTGACTCAGGATTGGGATAAAACTATTTGGGGTTTGTTTGTTGGAAGCACTATGATATTAGTAGTGGGTATTTGGGATGATGTCCGTGAAATTCGTCCCTTGTATAAGCTTTATTGGCAAATCGCAGCGGCGGCGGTGCTGCTCGCTTTTGGATTTTCTATGAATAGTATCTCCCTACCTTTTATCGAGAAATCGATTAATTTCCAGGACCTTGGACTAAGTGCCATTGGCTTGATTTTAATGCTCTTTTGGGTTGTTGGACTGGTAAATACGGTTAATGTCTCGGATGGTTTAGATGGTCTTGCAGCTGGAATCTGTTTTATAGTGGCATTGCTTTTATTTTGGTCTGCGGATAGGATTGTTGATCAACCGACTGCCCATTCCGCTGCCTACTTAATGCTTGCCTTAGCGGGTGCACTGCTTGGTTTTCTATTCTTTAATTTTCCCCCGGCGCGAGTTTTCATGGGGGATTCAGGGAGTATGTTTCTTGGGTATATCATTGGTGGAATTTCTATCATGGGCTTACTCAAAACAGCTACTATTCTAGGACTAGTTTTCCCGCTTCTTGTCTTGGGTATGCCGGTCACAGATTTGACGTTTGCCATTATTCGGAGAAAATTACGTGGGCAATCCATCGCGAAAGCAGACCGAGGACATTTGCATCACCGTTTACTCGACGCTGGGTTTACTCAACGTCAGGCTGTCCTTTCAATGTATGGAATCAGTGCCTGTTTCGGACTGTCTGCTGTGTTAGGAGCCAAGGGACAATGGATTTGGGCGTTTATGGTGCTTTGCATCGTATTTGCCTTATTGATTACCATTCTTATGCGCCAAGCTGCAAGGCTGGCAGTATTTAGTCGACGGCACTCCAAGTAAAATTACAGAAACACTTCTCTTTTGCCCCATGCATATGATGGGATGAAAGGGGGTATAAGTATGCCATTAAATGTATTTGCCTTTTATAATGGTTTAACAGAACAAGCAAAGGGTTATCCTTACCTTAAACGCTTTGGAAAGAGCATTAAAGAATTAGCAATTTTTGAAATTTCAATTCAAAATGATGGAACGCTGCGCGGTCGGCCAAGTCGGAGATTGATTAATGAAGCGCATGCCATGGGAATCAAAGTTTTCTTGGTGGTCAGTAACCTTACCACTCAAGGTCAATTTTCGACAGCTTTAATGAGTAGGCTGATCCGAGACCAGGAATTTGCTACCCTTGTTTGGCGGAACATACGAAATATCTTAGCGGATTATCAATTTGATGGAGTTAATCTTGATTTAGAACGATCCCCTTCTGCTGACCGTACTCTTTATAGCCAATTTATCCAAACGTGGTCGAGGTTGTTTAAAAGTGCAAATTACTTAGTTTCGATAGATGTTCCAGCAAAGGTTGGAAGTGAGTCGCTGGATCCTTGGAAGGGGTCATTCGATTATAAGTCGATTGGGCAGTCTGTCGATGAAGTGATTATCATGACTTATGAAGAACATTGGGGAGGAAGTCCACCTGGATCGGTCGCATCCCTCCCCTGGGTTACTCAGGTTTTGAACTATGCCATTGCCAATATTCCACGCGAAAAAATCTATATGGGCATCCCTCTCTATGGATATGATTGGCCTGAGCGGGGAACCGGAAAAGTGATTGGTTATCAGCGAGCGATTGATCTCGCGCGGCGACAGGGTGCACCCTTACAATGGGATACAATTCAGCATAGTACTTTTTTCCGTTATGAGACAGGGGGAGTCCGACATACAGTCTATTTTGAAGATCCTCGGAGCCTAAGAGACAAATTAGAGCTCGCTGGGCAAATGGGCATTCGCGGTGTAGCCCTGTGGGAAATGAACCTTAGTTATCCTCGTTTCTGGGAGGTACTTCAAATGTACTTAAAATGACAGTAAAATAAGTAGGAGGTGCTTAGGATTGCGTATCTACTTTCATGGACATGCTTGCTTTGAAATTGTAGGGGAAGCAGGAAGAATTCTTATTGATCCTTTTTTAACGGGTAACCCGAACACAGCCGCAAAACCCGAAGACTTTGATCAACTTGATGCTATATTAGTTACGCATGGACATAATGACCATTTAGGGGACGCGATTGAGCTATCTAAGCAGACTGGAGCCCCGATTATTGCAGTGTTTGAGTTAGCAACTTATTGCCAGAGCCATGGAGCTAGGACGCATGCTATGCATATTGGAGGAAAACATCTGTTTTCGTTTGGGTGGGTTAAGTTAACCCAAGCCTTACATGGCTCTGGTATTGAGAGCCCAGATGGAAAGGCGATGACCTATGGTGGACCACCCTGTGGGTTTTTGCTTCAGATTGAAGGAAAATGGCTATATCATGCGGGAGATACTGGATTATTTGGGGATATGGAACTGATTGGTCGCCGTTATCCGATCGAGGTTGCTATGCTTCCGATTGGGGATAATTTTGTAATGGGTGTGGAAGAAGCAGTTCATGCTTCGCAATTATTACGTCCTAAAGTGGTTATTCCTATGCATTATAATACGTTCCCAGTTATTGCCCAAGATGTAGGAGAGTTTTTGCATCTCCTTCAACGCAGGGTTCCTGAAAGCCAGGGTAAAGCGCTCAGATCGGGAGAGACCTTTGAAATTTAAAAACAAATGATTAATAACCATCCCGCTTGAATTCAAGCGGGATATTTTTATGCAGAAATGGTCAAACTTAAGATTGAGGAGATTAGTTTATTTCGGATTAGGAGATGACTTTAATGACCAGAAAATTGTGTTCGCTTCGTTGTCTTTATGGAATTGATGGCCGCTGCCGTTTGGAACACCTTATTGGAGAACGTGGTCCGAATTGTCCACATTATGAGGAAGATTTCAATATCATGAGTAGAGGGAGAATCTAACGTGAAACAACATATTAAACCAAGAGTGAAGCGAATAGATCCATTAGAACCGTTGAAAATGGAGATCGCCGCTGAATTAGGTTTGCTTGAACAAATTCACACCAGTGGGTGGCATTCTTTGAGCGCTAAGGAAGCAGGACGAATCGGGGGTCTAATGACTCAGAGACGGCGAAAAGACGGCAAATAGTTAACGTTTTAGGGCATAACATAGTTGAATAATGAATGTTGTGATATAATTATAGTCCGATAGTAATAAGTGGGGAGAGTTATTTAAGTTGACAAAGCATCAACAAATTTTAACCTTTATTGAAGATCTGGCAATTGGCAGTAAAGTTTCTGTGCGTTTTATTGCTAAAGAATTAGATGTCAGTGAAGGAACAGCTTACCGGGCTATTAAAGAGGCAGAGGCCAAAGGATTTGTCCGTTCGATCCCAAAAGTGGGGACGATTCGAATTGAAGGGGTTAAAGAACGTCTAATTGAAGATCTGACCTTACGAGAAGTTTCACAGATAGCCGAAGGGGTTGTTATCTGTGGCTTTGAACATCTCGATCGCTCTCCAAACAAGTTTCTGATTGCAGCGATGGAACTAGATTCCATGGAACGCTACCTAGAAGAAGGCGCGTTATGCATTGTTGGAAACCGTCACGACGTTCAGATTTTAGTTTTGAACCATAATGCGTCACTGTTAATTACTGGGGGGCTAGAACCAGACGAAGACGTCGTTGCCTTAGCGCGACAAAAGGATTTAGTCTTAATTCAATCCCCCTACGATACTTTTGCAGTCACGACGATGATTAATCGGGCTCTTTATGACCGATTAATCCAAAAAGAACTTATTTTAGTTGAAGATATCATGGTTAAAGATGTCA
>JAJYAS010000438.1 GCA_021779415.1 Bacillota bacterium | reverse complement strand
CAACGTCGCCCGGTCGGAATGGCTGAGGTTTCCTTGATTTTTGATAACTCAACTGGCATTTTTCCATTGGACTTTAGGGAAGTAACGATAACAAGGCGGGTTTATCGCGACGGTGAATCCCAATATCTCATTAATAAAGCACTTTCGCGACTTAAAGATATTCAAGAACTTTTTATGGATACAGGAGCTGGAAAAGAAGGATTTTCGATCATTGGGCAGGGGCGGGTTGAGGAAATACTAAACCTAAAATCAGAAGAACGGAGATCCCTGATTGAAGAGGCGGCGGGAATTACTAAGTTCCGTTTTCGAAAGCGTGAAGCTTTAAAGCGTCTTGATGATACGGTTCTGAACCTTCAACGGCTTGAAGATATTGTACAAGAAATTGAGGAACAGTTGACTCCTCTGGCTGCCCAAGCCCAAGTGGCCGAACAAAGCCTAGCTCTCGCTGAAGAACAGAGAGAACTGGAAATTCAGGCTGTCGTCTTAGACGTCACAGAAGTAAAGGAAAAGTTATCTGCTGGAGAATCGAACTCTGAGACGTTACAAGCGGAATTAGTGTCTGATCAAGCATCATTGGCGCGTAAGGAAGGCCTAAATCTCGAAGATAAGGTTAACCTGAAACATATGGATGAAACGATCCAGTATCAGCAAAATGAGGCATTCCAAGCAGAGCAAGCCATCAATACCTTAAACCATGAATTGAACCTACGGATCGAACGCACTGGATATTTTGATGAACAAATTACCCGCTTGGCACGCGAGCAGATAGTCGACGGAGAGCGGCTTAAAGGTGTGCAGGAACGGATTAATACCCTTGAAGCTAAACAGATTGTCTTAAAGCATACGGTTGGGAAAGCTCAACAAAACGTCAAGCACCAGGAACAGATCTTATCTGAAGCACGCAAAAATAATGGAGCCAAGCAGATTGAACAAATTAAAGCAGACTTATTCGATGCTCTTGCGGCACAATCCCACTGTTCCAATGAATTAACCGGAACCCAACACACGCTTTTGTCATTAGAACAACAAGTGGGGCAACTGGGGCAAGAGCGGCTGCAAAAAGAAACAGAACTCGAACTGCTTCAGGATAAGCAAATGGCTCAGGAGAAAGAACAGAAAGAGATTGAACGGGCTCAGAGGATAACTGAAGAGGAACGGGTTCGCTTAGTTGCTGAATCCGAAAAGTTCAAAGAACTCCTGAGAGAAAAACATCTTGGCCTACAGAAGCTCATAAACCAAGAGGATCAAACGAAGGCTCGTCTCCATGCACTCCAGGCCTTAGAGGATAATCTGGAAGGATATCAACGTGGGGTCCGCGAGGTGATGCTGGCTAAGAAAAAGGGAATCCCCGAGGGTGTGGGCTTGTGTGGAACCGTTGCTGAACTAATCAAGGTTGAGGAAGATTATGAACTAGCCCTGGAAACTGCCTTGGGTGCAGGATTGCAAAATGTGATTGCGGAGAGCGAACAGGCAGCTAAAAGAGCGATCCACTATTTAAAGTCGCGTCAATTGGGGAGAGCTACCTTTCTTCCGCTCGATGTTATCCAAGGGACTCAGATGTCAGTTCTTCCCTCAGTTCAAAAAGATCCTGGATTTGTGGGTATAGCCCTTGAATTAATTGATTTCGAAGAGAAATATCGGCCTGCGATTGCTTCTCTTCTGGGGCGAATTGCCGTGGTTAGAGATATGGACGCCGCGACAAGAGTGGCACGTTTTTCAGGTTATAAGCTAAGGATTGTGACCTTAGAAGGGGATCAAGTTCACCCAGGAGGCTCATTAAGCGGAGGGAGTGTCCAACGCAAAGGTGGAAATCTGCTCGGGCGCTCTCGTGAAATTGACTCATTGCGTGAAGCCCTTAAGCGCCTGAAAACAGAACGCTCCCAAAAGGAACAAGAGCGAGCGGAAATTGAGAAAAATCAACATCAGCTTCAAATGGAGCTTGAGCAGATTGCCCTAGAACAACATGAAAAGCAAGAGCATCTCGTGATGCATAGGACGCAGCTCGACAACATGGCGATTCAGATTGGACGCTTTACAGAAGACGTACAGGTTGCAGCCTATCGCTACTTAGAGGCTATGGAACAGAAGACAGAACGGTCCTTGGCTCTGGAAGGGATAAAGGATCGTTTTGCAGCTGCCGAAAAAAAATCGGTGTTATTGCGCGAGGAACTACATAGTCGGGAGCAAGAAGCAAAGGCAGCGGCTGAGTCCTTGGAGGCTGTCGGAGAGCAATTAACTCTAGAAAAGATTCAACTCGCAAAATGGGAACAAGAATTATCCCAGTGTTTAGAGGCGCTGGAGCAGGAACGTTTGGTGTTTCAAGATCAAGAGGCCGGCCTTAAACTCAAACTCCAAAGTCTTGAAGATGTTCAAATAGCTCGTTCTGGGGTTGAAGAAGAAAAGGCTACTTTTGTAAATCAGTTGGAAGTTCAAAGTCAAACCCAAGCTGATTTGCAATTTCGGTTGATGCAGAAGCGTCAAGAACGTGAGGTTTTAGCAGTTCGTGTCCTTGAATGGGAAGCAGATATTCAGAAAAAGCGAGCAGAAGTTCATACGCTTGAGCAACGCCTTCATGCCAATGAACTGCGTGTTGCACGATGGGAAACGGAGTGGCAAACAGGACTTACTCGCTTAACGGAGGAATTTGCTCTATCCTGGGAAGAGGCTTTGCCCTATAAATCAGTGGAACAACGATCGACCATTGGGCAAAGAATTCAAGAGATCAAACAACAGATCAAAGCTTTAGGCCCTATTAACCAAGCGGCTATAGAAACGTACCCCAAGATGCTAAGTCGGCATGAGTTTATGTTAAGTCAACAAGAGGATTTAATCGAGGCTAACCAAACTCTGCGCGAGCTCATTGCGGAATTAGATAAGATCATGATCGAACGTTTTGCGGAAAGTTTCGAGGCAGTGAACCAAGCCTTTAAGGACGTCTTTAAAGAACTATTTAAAGGGGGAAGTGCAGAACTTTGTTTAGTGGATCCTGAGCATTTATTAGAGACGGGCGTAGAGATTATCGTCCAGCCACCCGGCAAAAAACAGCAACTACTCTCCTTGTTATCAGGAGGAGAACGGGCACTGACAGCCATCGCCTTGCTTTTTGCACTGCTGCGCGTAAAACCCAGCCCATTTTGTCTACTTGATGAGATCGAAGCCTCGTTGGATGATGCAAACGTTCAGCGTTTTGCAGAATACATTCATCGTTTATCCCATTCCACCCAATTTATCGTCATCTCTCATCGCAAAGGGACGATGGAATCAGCGGATATCTTGTATGGGATAACAATGGAGGAATCAGGGGTTTCTAAATTACTCTCGGTGCGACTTGACGAACGAACGGAACAGAACGAATCGGCCTAAATTGAGAAAGAGGGTACAGAAATGAGTAAGAGAAGTGGAGATATCCGTCCCGCTTCTCTTATTTATTTTAAGCGATGACTTCAGCGTTTGGTCAACAACATGAGCCCTTAGATCAGCAAAACTTCAGATGAAGATTAGCACTCTACCTGAAGTAAGTTTCTAAAATCGGACGGCTTCCTAGTAAATGGTTTGAGACAGGCGGCTAATTATGATAAAATGATTTTGACAGTGCCCCATGAGAGGAAGGGAAACCATGGCAGGATTTTTTTCTCAACTTAAAGCTGGCCTTACAAAAACTCGCCAAAATTTCGTAGATAAAGTTGAACAGGTTTTTACAGGTCGCAAGAAAATAGATGAAGAATTATTTGAAGAATTGGAAGAAGTGTTGATCCGATCTGATGTCGGAGTCAACACTTCCTTCGAATTAGTTGAACGACTACGCAAAGAAGTTAAACTGCGCAAAGTTTCTGAGCCTAGTGAGCTGACTCTGATCTTACAAGAGTTAATCGCGGAGTTATTGGGGGAAGAGGTTTCCCTAAATTTTGCGCCGCAGGGTCCGAGCATTATTCTCGTAGTTGGGGTCAATGGCGTGGGTAAAACCACGACGATCGGTAAGCTAGCAAATCAGTTTAAAAAGGACGGCAAAAGGGTTATGATGGCTGCAGGGGATACTTTTAGGGCGGCAGCTATTGACCAACTTGAAATTTGGGGAGATCGATGCGGGGTTGAGGTGATTAAACAGCGGGAAGGAGCGGATCCTGCTGCAGTTGCCTATGATGCAGTTCAGGCTGCTAAGTCACGAAATATGGATGTTGTTATT
>JAJYAS010000437.1 GCA_021779415.1 Bacillota bacterium | reverse complement strand
GGAACTGAAATCACTTGAACCCCCTTGAGAACTATCCCTGGTCAATAAGATAAAGTCTCGACTTAAATGGAAGGGGATATTACTTTCACCGGCCAAGGCTGTCACCTGTTTAATCAGCTCAGGGGGGGCAGACTTTTTACCCGCTACGTCAATTTCTAAGGGGGTCCCGACCATATCAAGATTGAGCATCCAGCGAACAGCTGATAAATCCGCTTGCGAAGTGAAGAATTGTGAACCTACGAGCCCATATTCTTCAGCACCAAAAAAGATAAGCTGATAAGTTTCTTTATGGGATTCCATACTTAGTATTCTGGCAAGTTCTAGTAAAACTCCAACTCCAGAGGCATTATCAACCGCCCCAGGGGCATTAAGAGTTGCCGAATCGTAGTGGGCTCCAATGATAATCGTTTCTGGAGATGAACCCCGTAATTCGGCAATGACATTTTGGCTATTAATTAGCTCGACTTGTTGTTCTAATTGTCCGATTGAAGCTTCTCGAACTACCACTTTACTAAAAGGTTGCTCTCGTACTTTCCAGCCCGTTTGATCCAACACATAATGAATATACTGAGCAGCCTTCAACTCCGACTTACTTCCCGCAGGTCGTGAGCCAATTTTATCGGCGAGATATTTGACATGTTCATATGCCTTCGTTGCAGAAAAGCTACTAACTTTAACATTGGGAACTGAACTAATATTCGATTTAGAAAAAACAATTCCTAAAAATATTACCATTAAAGTTCCTAAAACCATTAATATAATAAACATGTTCCTTTTTGAAACCTTCATAATCTCTTGCCCCTTCGAAGATTCTCACATCAATTCTTATGAAAAACTTCTTAGGGTTATTCCTCACAACGGTTTTAACCTCTTGGACATATATGGTATAATGTCATTAACATTTAACTTTGGGAGAAGTATGCACAATGTCAAAACGGAGATCCGACATTTCAATCCTTAGTTTACTTTTGATTAGCCTCTTGTTCTTAAACGGTTGTACTATTAAAGTCCCAAAACTTTTTCCTAAAGAAATTCGAATCTCCAACCTACCTGCTGAAGCACTTCTAGTCGATAAAGATGCAATTTTTGATCGAACATCCAATCTTATTCAATCCGCAAAAACCTCAATCTATGTTGAGCAAGCAGAATTTGATGATGCTCGGCTTATTCAGCTTCTCCTTTCAAAATCTAGTTCAGGCGTTGATGTTCGCATTCTTTTAGACCAGTGGCAAAAGGTAAATCGATCAACTCTCGATCTATTGAAAAATCAAAATGTTTCTGTTCAATTTTACCCAGCTCAAAAGGGCCAGAATAACCACACAAAATACTTAGTCGTCGATCAGACCCAAGCCATAATTTATGGCCCTCCTTGGACAGAGCACGGGTTTCAGGCCCACGATCTTGCTGTAGAGTTATCAGGCAGATCTGCTTGGAAGGCTGCAGGTCTATTCTCTAAGGATTGGGAATTTACCACAACTTTCCCCTTAAATGTCCCCAAGGAATCTCCCTTGCCGGAAGATAATATTGTCTTGGCTATGAATGCCAATGTCCGAGAACAACTTGCCAATCAAATAGCATCCAGTACAAAGTCAATCTGGATTGAAAGCTCAGAAATTACGGACCCTGATCTAGTCCAGGCCTTGATTGATGCTGCTGGCAAAGGTTGTGACGTTCGTTTGATCCTTGATCGCTCTGTAACCACTAAAAATCCGGTAACTCGCGAAACCTTAAGCGCCGCCAAAGGGGTACAAATTCGGTATTATCCAAGTCAACCAACGCTTGGTATGAACTTAGGCATTTTTGATAATAAGTCGTTTGTCTTAAGCAGTTCAGGGTGGACTCGCTATTCATTTCTGGCCAACCATGAATTCTCAACAACCGTTCCTTCTCTTGTTGCATCCCTTCGTTTAGGCGAGATATTTAAACAGGATTGGGAAAAATGTTCTGCTGAGTAACAACAACAACTAAAGGCTAGGCACGTGGTGCCTAGCCTTTAGTTGTAAATCTTTTTATTTCGTTTTTTAGCCTTTATGGTAATTCCTCTAACCCCTCTAGATGTTGACAATCTGCGATGATACTTGGGATCCACTGCAGCCCTTCAACTTCAAGAATATTTAAGGCTGTATTATGTTGCCAAGGAGTTTTAGCCCACTCATGTACTTCAAATCCTAATGCTTTTGTCATCAATAATTTCAAGGTTAACCCGTGAGTAACTAGACAAACCGTTTCCCCCGAATGAACTTTGATTATTTGTTGCACAAAGTTCCAAGCCCTTTCTAGGACTCCAGACATGTTTTCTCCACCTGGTGCGGTTACGAGGTGCGGTTCTGAGTCCCAAATCTTAAAGATGTCCGGGTAGGCTTCCCTTAACTCTTGCCATATACACCCCTCCCACTCTCCAAAAGAGAACTCACGGAGTGCAGGATTTAAACATAACTTGTCAAGCTTAAGCTCACGCCGTATCTCTTCTGCAGTCCCAATTGCTCGTAAGGAATCACTTGAATAAATATGATCAATTTTCTCGTTCTTCAGCCTATGGGCTAAAGAACGGGCCTGAAGTATTCCTTTTTCAGTAAGAGGAGAATCTAAACTTCCTTGAACACGTCCTTCAATATTCCATAAGGTTTGACCATGGCGCGTTAATATGATCCGTGTCATCAATACACCCCTTTAATTAAAAGGGTAGGGAATAATCCCTACCCTTCCCCAACTCGCCGTATGACTCCAGGTTTCTGACCCTGCTCTCGCAGGTGGGCGCTTAGTCCAAATTTTCCAACTTCCCTCATTCAGAGGAATAGGGCCTGTTGTACTCATTTGACATTTAGCTCCCTTGTCACATAATAGGATCAAAACCATGGTAATCAATACGCACAAGCTAGGTTATGTTGTTATTATACCACTACTACTTAAAAAAATCTTCAGCAAATCCTTGGAAATTATCGTTTGCGCATTTTGTCTTCAATTTCTGCTAATCGATCTTGAAGTAAGGCAATAGCCATTTCTTGATTACGGACACGACGCTTTAGATGATCCACAAGTTGCGTAAGTTCTCCTACATCTTCTGACATTGATTCAAGAACTCCTCCTGTAGGAAACATTTCCTCATGATCGCTATTCTTAGGATTTTGACCATCCTCTAACGCGATATCAACGGTTTTTTCCTCGGTGTTCAGAGGAGTTAAAAGATAATGAAACTTTGCATATCTCGAATTACGTCCAGGATGAACTTCGATAACTCCATCTTCAGCCAAAGCCTGAATTGCTCGTTTTAATGTTACACTTGCTGCTCCTGTTTCACGTTGTATATCCGAATATGCTAATTCAAAATCCTTACCTTGATACATACTAGAAATCTTCTCGAAAAATTCGACAAATTTTCGATGAGTTTTTTCCTTTAATCTCAATGCTAGTCCATCCTCCCCAACATTAATTAAATATTTTAATAATATTTAACATTATATCAAATTTATTTAAAAATGCTATACTGAATATTGTTAATAATTAAACTTATAAAGTTTAAATTAGTGTTTAATTCATTTATCACCATAAAGTTTTTGAATTACTTCGTCCGATAACCCAAAAGTATGCTCTTCAGCTGGAAATAGACTTGATTTAACCTCTTCATGATAAAGATGAATTGCACGAACCACCTCCTGTCCTAATTGTGCAAATTGTTTAACAAATTTTGGTTTAAATCGTTCAAAGAGCCCCAGTATGTCGTGATATACAAGAACTTGCCCATCGCAATCCACCCCTGCTCCGATTCCAATGGTAGGTATTTTCAATCTGTTCGTTATTTGTGCCGCTACTTGTCTTGGGATTGCCTCAAGCACAATTAGGAATGCCCCGGCTTGTTCTAAGGCAAGGCTATCATTAACTAACTGTACTGCACTATCAAGATCTCGACCCTGAACCTTAAAACCACCTAATTGATTGGCTGTTTGTGGGGTTAGTCCGATATGTGCGACAACCGGTATTCCTGCACGTGTAAGACCTTCTACGATTGGTACGACGTTTAAGCCCCCTTCAAGTTTTACTGCGTCCGCCCCCGCCTCTTTAATAAACCTCCCAGCATTCATTAAAGCAAGATCAAGTGTCACATAACTCATAAACGGCAGATCAGCAATCACAAATGTTTGGTTCGCTCCTCTCCGAACGGCTTTAGTATGATGGAGCATTTCTTC
>JAJYAS010000436.1:519-4186 GCA_021779415.1 Bacillota bacterium | reverse complement strand
TACGTAAATTCCAGATTCTTCAATGTCATCGCTTGGGCTTTCACGCTCATCTTAATTTTACTGACCCTGCTCTTACTGCTAGCAACCCTGTTCCCCGATTACCTAACTCATAGTTTAGGGTTTTTGGGATTATAGTGAAACAGAAACAGAAACAGCCTTCCAAGTTGAAGGCTGTTTCTGTTTCTGTTTCTGTTTCTTCGTATTAACGAACTAATAGCTTAATCTACCTTTTACTTGGGAAACCTTACGAAAGGCGGTTCCATCTACACCCGTTTCAATGTCTATTAGAGCCCTGTGCTTTTTTACTGACTATTTTCGAATGTTGTACAGGCTGTGCCGTCGCTCGTTTTGGCAATTCCATCACCCATAGAATTCACTTCCAATGCTTCTGCATGACAAGAACGGTTTTTGTTATAAGAACAGTTCTCAACACCACATTTAACCTGCATACTAGGTGCTTCCATCCTTTTCACCACCCTTCATTTTCCTGTATTCTGCACATTATTTAATGAATTTATTACATCTTGCCTGAATTGAAATAGCCGAAATGATTAGGGCCAAAAAGGCACCGCAATCCCTTGCAGTGCCTTACATTTCATATGGAGCGGACGACGAGATTCGAACTGGCTATCCTCGCTAGGAAGCCAATTGCGAGGACGCAATACCACGAACCCTTTATGTTGTACCGTTATATAAGTCCTGTTTAGGCTAATCCAGCGCCACCAGATGATATTCTGGGTCTCAATATCATGTAACATAGAATTGCGCCAACTTCAGTAACGGCGATGACTATACCCATAGGTACAGCAGTATTTTCGCCTCCAAGGCCTACGAGTGGGGCAACTATTGCGCCAATGACAAATGCAAACAATCCTAGCAACGCTGATGCACTGCCTGCCGAATGACCGTAATTCTCCATCGCTAACGAAGAACCAGCAGTCGATACGACTCCGACGCTGGATACGACTACAAACAAAGTCGTTAAGATAGATGCGAGTCCCGCTCCACTGAGAATCATCGTTAGCAAGCTAATGCCACCCATGGCAGCTAAGACGAGACCACCGATAAAGAGTTTGATTCCGGTAATTCGACTTGCCAGTCTGCTTGTGATTTGGCCAGCGATAATAATGCCGAGCCCATTAATGGCAAAGAAGATACTATACATTTGTGGGGAGGCACCAAAAATGTTTTGGATCACAAATGGTGAACCAGATATATACGCAAACATTGCCGCCATTACAAGTCCTTGCGGCAAGGCATAGCACATGAAAACACGATCACTGATGAGGACGCGAAATGTAACTAATATATTTATCAGACCTGCTTGAGAACGACTTTGAATTAACAATGTCTCTGGTAAAGCAAAAAAGACTGCAATGAGCATGACCATACCAACGAGACTTAAAACAAGAAATACCCCCCGCCAAGAAGTGTACTGTAAAAGCTGTCCACCAATAATTGGCGCTAAAATTGGCCCGACGCCATTGACCAACATTAAAAGAGCAAAAAATTTTATCATCTCTGAACCTGAGTATAGATCCCTAACTATGGCGCGTGAAATTGCAATTCCCGCGGAGCCCGCGAATCCCTGAATAAACCGAATCAAAATCAATCCCCAGATGGATGGACTTATAGCACAAAGTAAGGATGAGAAAGTATAGCCAGCAAGTCCAATCAGAAGAGGGATACGCCGCCCGCGTACATCACTTTGTGAACCAGAAACTAATTGCCCTAAGGCGAGGCCGAGTAGACAGGCTGTCAGACTGAACTGGGCAAGTGATGCGTTAGTGTGTAAATCCTTAGTTAAAATAGGAAGTGCTGGCAAGTACATGTCAATTGACAATGGCCCGAAAGCAGACAACGAGCCCAATATGATGGCCGTCCGTAACCGACGTGTTTGCGTGACTGTAGGGGAGGAACCTGTATAATCGTTTAGATGATTGTTCATTGAATCGTCTTATTCTCCTCTGCTGCTATAAAATTTGCCAGACAAATACGTAGCTTCCATTATGAAATTGTTGCTGCCTATAACATAAGTAAGAGTTGTCCTCAAAATTTACCAACATAAAATAAAGTACTAAAGGCAATAATATGATCATAAGGGTATGTAATGGTTGAGTCAAGATTAATATATGCTCATTACCGGGTGTATATGGATCGGCCAAAGATTATCTTCAGGTGGTAAAGCGCTTGTCTATAGTCCTCTCATTACGTGCTCTTATTATACACTTGAAGCAGCTAGAGATTTTGCTAGCGGCTTTTTTATTTTCCATTATGGCTGTATCCTCATTTAACCCAGGACCTTTTCACTAAGTAATAAACTGATGCAATTCCAAGCAATCTGTATCAGCTTGCATCCTTTGAACTATAGCGATCAAACATCATTCCTGCAAAATATTCATTGCAAGAAATGGTCATTAACAAAGCCTCGGCGTGTTCAAAATTGTCTAGTCTGAGATACCACGTTAAGAGCCTTGGACAATACGAAAAGGACCTCCGTTTTCCTAGCGTGAAAAACGAGAAGTCCTTGATTCTGCTGATGGAGCGGACGACGAGATTCGAACTCGCGATCCTCGGCTTGGGAAGCCAATGCTCTACCGCTGAGCCACGTCCGCATAAAGAAAATACCTTCATACTGATACGAATAACAACTACATTATAAGTAAACTCTGCCTAATCGTCAAGGCTAAAGTGGTGCCTCAGGACGGAATCGAACCGCCGACACGAGGATTTTCAGTCCTCTGCTCTACCGACTGAGCTACCGAGGCATAATGGTGACCCGTACGGGATTCGAACCCGTGTAGCCGCCGTGAAAGGGCGGTGTCTTAGGCCGCTTGACCAACGGGCCGTAACAGAAGTCTGATATCAAATACCAGATCGAAGCAATAATACCGCTGCCAGACTAAAACATATTTTCTGTCCTCTGGGCTCTGATTACTGGCTTCTGTAATGGTGAGCCATCCGCGACTCGAACGCGGGACACCCTGATTAAAAGTCAGGTGCTCTACCAGCTGAGCTAATGGCTCAAATAATCACACCACGAATATGAATATTACACGAGAATATCGAATATGTCAAGGGTTTTATGCGAAACTTGTTGTGAATTGTTGTTTAAAAAATTTCTCCACGTACTATAGTTTGTTCGCGTCCTGGTCCTATGGCGACCAACGTAGCTGGCACACCTGTCAGTGTCTCAATCCGAAGGACATAGTCTTGGGCGGCCTTAGGGAGGTCCTCGAAGCGACGAACATGGGTTAAGTCTTCTTGCCAACCCGGTAATTCCTCATAAACTGGTTGACACTGCTTAAAGACTTTCTGACTTTGCGGAAATTCAGTGATGATTTCCTCGTTGACACGATACCCTACACAGATTTTCAGCTTATCTAGCCCGGTAAGGACATCCAGTTTGGTAACTGCAAAATCGGTTAATCCACTTACCCTCGCAGTGTAGCGGGCAATGACTGCATCGAACCATCCGCAGCGCCTTGGCCGACCAGTTGTGGTGCCGAACTCATGTCCATTAGCCCTCATTTCTTCTCCTGTCTTATCCAAGAGCTCTGTTGGGAAAGGTCCTTCCCCAACGCGGGTGGTATAAGCTTTAATGACCCCTACTACGCCGTTAATACGAGTCGGGCCAACGCCTGCCCCAATGCACGCTCCTCCAGCA
>JAJYAS010000436.1:0-509 GCA_021779415.1 Bacillota bacterium | reverse complement strand
TCAATGTCGAGCAATGTGCCTTGGGCGCCTTCAAAAAGCACTTTTTCTCCAGCCCGAATGCTCGTGTCGATCGCCAGTGAACTATCCGTTACCATCGGACGAATTCGTTCGGCATAACCTAAGTATGTTTCATAAATGTCTTCAAACCTAAGAGCTTCCTTGCCATAGACTTTGACGAACAAATTATTTTTTTCTACTAAATTTTGACGAAGTTTATCCGCAAATTCTTCTTTGTCCAAAAGATCGATAATACGAATCCCAATCCGGGAAGCCTTATCCATGTAAGCAGGGCCAATTCCGCGCTTTGTCGTTCCAATTTTACGTTCTCCACGCGCTTCTTCTTCCAAACCGTCAAGGACCATGTGATAGGGCATAATAACCTGAGCATTACTGCTAATTAATAGTTTACCGGTCTTAATCCCTCGTTCTGCGAGATAATCAAGTTCCTCTAACAACACCTTAGGATCAATGACTACACCATTACCAATGACACAGGTCTTGTCTTCATA
>JAJYAS010000435.1 GCA_021779415.1 Bacillota bacterium | reverse complement strand
TCGGATCTGCCGTCCTGACGTTATCTTGGCAACCAACACGTCTTCGATGTCGATCACGGAAATTGCTGCTACAACAGGCCGTCCGGATAAAGTTTGTGGTATGCACTTTTTCAACCCTGCTCAAATTATGCGGCTTTGTGAGATTATACGCGGCATCAAGAGTTCAGATGAAACTATTACTACGGCAACAGAATTAGCGCGGGCCTTTGGCAAGACAACGGTTGAAGTTAAAAAAGATTCACCAGGTTTCATAGTAAACCGGATCATGATTCCTCAGAATGTGGAGGCAGCCCGCCTTTTACAAGAAGGAGTAGCTTCAGTCGAGGATATTGATACAGCGATTAAATTAGGGCTTAACTATCCTATGGGTCCTTTTGAATTAATGGATTTTACGGGTGTTGATATCAACTATTTTGTCATGGAATATTTTGCAGATGAGTTTAGGGATAGCCAATATGGTGCACCTCAGATTATCAAGCAAATGGTCAGAGCTGGTAAACTCGGCAAGAAGAGCGGTGAAGGTTTCTATAAGTATTAAACAAGTGCCAAGTTATTGTATGGATACAGGAACCCTCAGATGGTTCTAAAGAACGTTAAGAAGTAGCTCAGACTTAGCCTTTAATTGAGCTTGCGAATTAATAGACAAGACATCTGAAGAAAGGGGTATGCCCATGGCATATGAAGTTATTCTTTTAACGAAGGAAGATGGAGTGGCGACCATTACATTAAATAGACCCCCCATGAACCCCTTAGGCACTCAAGTGTTTCGAGAGTTAATTCAGGCCTTAGATAACATTCAGGCTGATTCATCCGTCAAAGCTGTAATTATTACCGGTGCCGGAGAAAAAGCTCTGGCTGCGGGTGCAGATATTACAGAAATGGCCAATTTAACCCCTGTGGAGGTTCATACCTTCTGCCAGAATTCCCTAGTTGCTTTCTCCAAAATCGAAAACCTTGGTAAACCGGTTATTGCTGCTATTAACGGTTTGTGTTTAGGAGGGGGTACAGAACTTACTCTGGCTTGTGATTTTCGTATTGCCTCAGATACAGCAAAATTTGGGCAACCAGAAATTAATCTTGGTATCATTCCTGGGGCAGGTGCCACTCAGCGCTTACCACGCTTGATCGGTACTGCCAAAGCTAAAGAATTGATTTTCCTGGGGGAAATCATTGATGCCGCTACTGCCCTGAATATTGGTTTAGTCAATAAAATTGTTCCTCTGAGTTCTCTTATTGAAGAAGCAGTTAAGCTTGCTAAGAAACTAGCCTCTAAACCTGCTGTTGCCATGAAGATGGCAAAGGCTTCTATAAACACAGGGATAAACCTCGATATTACCTCGGCCTTGACCTTAGAGATTCAAAACTTCATTTTGACGTTTGCCAGTGATGACCGTAAAGAAGGAATATCTGCTTTTATGGAAAAACGCAAACCAATTTTCACTGACAAATGAGGCCAGAGACGTTTAGCACAAAGTTATATTGACTTCGAAGGCGGGGACGTCTATGTTTTTGAGACATCCCCGTCTTTTACGCATTTATTTGTTTTGAAAGAGGTGAAAAACATGAATTTACCCAGAGGGGGAAGTTTCTTATTTAGTCCTACGGATCCTCAAGATATTTTTACCCCTGAAGATTTTACCGAAGAACACAGAATGATCGCGAAAATGGTTAATGATTTTGTCACAGATAAAGTTTTAGTTAACATGGAAGATCTAGAGGCTAAAAAAGAAGGTCTAATTCGTGAACTTTTAGAAGCGGCAGGGGAACTGGGCCTTTTAGGTGCAGATATCCCAGAGGAATATGACGGTATGGAACTGGACAAAATCAGTTCTACGTTGATTGCTGAAGGAATGGGGCGCTCGGGTTCGTTTGCCATGACCCAAGGTGGACAAACTGGAATTGGCAGTTTACCTATCGTCTTCTTTGGTACGCCTGAACAAAAGAAAAAGTATCTACCAGGTATTGTTAGCGCCAAAAATATTGGGGCCTATGCATTGACCGAGCCAGGCGCTGGCTCTGATGCCTTAGCAGCTAAAACAAAGGCTATCCTTAGCTCTGACGGCAAATTTTATATCTTAAACGGAAGCAAACAGTTTATCACCACGGCAGGAATGGCTGACATCTTTATCGTTTATGCCAAAATCGACGGCGAAAAATTTACAGCCTTTATCGTTGACGGCAACTCTGACGGGTTGTCTACCGGTGCGGAAGAAAAGAAAATGGGGATCAAAGGCTCTTCTACCCGGGCTGTAATCTTTGATGATGTCAAAGTGCCGGTGGAAAACGTCTTATTCGAAATCGGCCGGGGACATGTCGTGGCCTTTAATGTTTTAAATATGGGTCGTTATAAGTTGGCAGCAAACTCTGTGGGTAACGCTAAGTTCGCTCTTGAATTAGCTGCAACCTATGCTAACGAACGCCAACAGTTTAAAACTCCGATTTCCAACTTTGGATTAATCAGTGAAAAGTTGGCAGAGATGGAGATCAGGACCTATGCTATAGAGAGTATGGTTTATCGGACTGGGGGCTTATTAGAGAATATCATACACAGCCTAGATATTTCAGGTGAAGACGGAGGTCAGGTAGCTGCTAAAGGGATTGAAGAATATGCCTTAGAATGTTCCATTAACAAAGTGTTCGCCACAGAGGCCTTAGCTTATGTTGTTGATGAAGGGGTGCAAATTCACGGAGGATATGGGTTCATTTCCGAATATCCGATAGAAAGACTGTATCGAGATGCTCGGATTTATCGAATATTTGAAGGGACCAATGAAATCAATCGTATTTTGATCCCAACGACAATCCTGCGTCGGGTAGCTAAAGGGGATTTAGATCTCAAACAAGCACGAAAGAAGCTGAAAGAACAACTAAATGCTGGCCCATTAACTCGACAGGGAACTGGAGATCTGGTTCAGGCAGCTAAAGATATTTTTCTTTATGTTTTTGGAGTAGGACTTGATAAGTATGGTGACAGTTTACTCAAGCAACAAGAGATCTTAGGACGATTGGCTGACTTAGCAATGGGAGCTTTTGCAATCGAAAGTGTTTGGTTGAGAGTTCGGAAAGCGGTGGCTAAGTATGGAGAAGCTGAAGCAAAGCTTAAAACTGACCTGACTAAGGCTTTCATCTATTCTCATATCGGTAAGATGGAGCTTATCGCAAAGGAATGCATATCTGCTTTAGCAGAAGTTGATACTCTTCAGGCTCTGGATTTAGACTTGAAGAAATTAGTAGTTTATACGCCTCGGAATGTTATTAAGCTAAGACAAGAGATTGCAGCGGCAGTAATTGAGGCGGCTAAGTATGTTGTCTGATTAGAACTTGAACTCCTACTTATAACAATAAGATGTTAGTTAAACGAATTCAATTTGGCTGTCTATTAATTAAGAGCCTTCGAAACAGAAGGCTCTTAATTCGTTGCTATTCTATGCTTAGAATTATGGTGATTAGATTAGATTAGATGTTTAAAAATCAGATGATTGGCTAGCTGGTAGGTTGTCCTTATTCCCAAGTCAAATAAGCTGTCCAGCATTTTGGTGTAAATTTGAGCAGTGATCAGGGCATCTCCAAGAGCGGTGTGCCTGCCAGTAGGCTGAATACCGTAATATTGGGCTAAGGAATCCAGAGAACGAAGGTTTTCCTCCACCGGAAAAAGCAATTGCGCCAGTAGAAGAGTATCGATAGTTGGAGTATTAAGTCTATGACCACAATATTTACGTAGCTTAATATTTATGAAGTTTAAATCAAAAGAGGCGGTATGGGCAATTAGGGGGGAGAGCCCTTTGAACTCTAAAAATTGGTCTAATACAGTTAGAACATCGGGACAATTAGCAACCATTTCATCGGTGATTCCTGTAATTTCCGTAGTAATTGACGGAATAGGCCGATTGGGGTTAACAAACTGTGAGAAACATGAATCCGTGATTAGACCGTTTTCGATGGCAATTGCTCCTAAGGAGATGATCTCGTCTTCTTTATTATAATAAAATCCGGTTGTCTCAGTATCAAAAACAACAAAACGACTATTCGCTAAGCCAAATTCTGGCCAAGTTTGGCGTTTTAGGAAGGTGACTTTATCATATAAGCTGGGTAATCCTGGAGAACTGAGCAGATATTGATCCGCCGGGCGCTTTTTAACTATTTTTAGTAAAGTAGTAAACAAGACAATGCCTCCTAGAGCAATTATAGGTAT
>JAJYAS010000434.1 GCA_021779415.1 Bacillota bacterium | reverse complement strand
CAGCTGATCAATAGCAGCTGCCCGAAACGTATCCCCTGCAGCCAAGATAACCCGTTTGCCCTCGCTTTTGAACCGATTCGCGAGCTTGCCGATCGTTGTTGTTTTACCAACCCCGTTGACCCCAACAATGAGAATAATGCTTGGTCCTTGCTCCGCGAGATTCAGCTGAACTTCTTCCCCCAATAACTCCGCAATCAGTTCTTGTAGGACCTGAGTAAGCTCACTAGGCTCCGATAGCTTGCGTTGTTTAACTTCTTTACGCAATCGTTCCACTAATTCAAAGGATGTGGTGACACCGACGTCTGAACGAATTAACACTTCTTCCAATTCTTCGTACAAATCTTCATCAATTTTCTTGCGACCCGTAAAAACTTGCTCAACTTTTTCCACAAAGTTTTGTCGTGTTTTTGTTAACCCTTCTTTGAGTTTTGCAAAAAATCCTGCCATATTGTTCCTTCCTCCCATTATCGTGGTTCGAAGTTCATGATAGTTAGTTCAAATATCGGACCCCAGACACGGGGCAGTGCACAAGGTCCCCTCTCGCCATCCTTGGCTCCGGGGACACTAGACCCTCCATGGTCGTCGAATGTGCACTGCCGCCAACTGCGCCATGGAGGGCGCATTTGGCGGGTACCCCGCTCCCCATAGTAAGAGCTTGAACGATTAGTTTGCTCTGCGTCGTAAGCACCGAGCGCTTTGTCACGCAAGTCGTTCTTCCAGCTGAACGGACAGTAGCTTTGAAACCCCACATTCCTCCATGGTGATACCATACAAAACATCTGCCGATTCCATAGTGCCCTTACGGTGAGAAATTACAACAAACTGGGTAGAATCCGCTAAACGGTGAATATATTGGGCAAATCGCTGAACATTAGAATCATCCAGCGAGGCTTCAATCTCATCTAAAATACAAAACGGACTCGGCTTAACACGCAAGAGGGCAAACAAAATAGCAATCGCCGTTAAAGCCCGTTCTCCGCCGGACAAAAGAGACAGAAGCTGTGGTTTTTTACCGGGTGGCTGAGCAATAATCTCGACACCCGTTTCCAATAAATTATCCGGATCAACTAAATGAAGTTCTGCATTTCCGCCATGAAAAAGTTCTTTAAACACCTCTTGAAACGCCATATTCACAGCCTTGAAGCTTTCTCCAAATCGTTCACTCATGGTTTCATCCAATTCAGAAATCAATTGACGCAAGGTCTGATTCGCTTCAACCAAATCATCCTGCTGTGCCAACATGAATTCCTGTCTCTTGAGCATTTTGGGATACTCTTCAATAGCCGCTTGGTTGATGGGGCCTAACCCCTCAATTTGACGTTTTAAGTCTTGAACTTTCCGTCCCAGGGCTGCCCTATCCTCCTCAGTTTGATAAAGCGTCGCTTCTTCCCAAGTTAAAGAAAACTCCTCAGTTAAACGGGTTACTCCAGCTTGGCTCTCCGTTTCCCAGCGAACAACCTGTAGTTCATTGGCATGGAGGCGTTGTTCAAGCGCATGAACTCCCTGGCGCATGGTCTGAATCTCCTGGTCCAGTTCAACAACCCGTGCCGATAAACTCTCTCTCTCCTGTCTATGTTGCATTAAAGAATATTGCAACCCTTCTTGGGCTAGTGCCTGTTTCTCTAGTTGCTGGCTTAGCTCCTCTTGCTCCTCTGCAACCACCTGACGGTTTCTGGCAAGGGTAGTTCGATTCTGTTTTTTCTGTTCAAGATTCTCTTCATGTTCTCCAAGTGCCCTGCGTTCCTGTGCTAGTTGTTCCGCACTTTGAGTTAATTCTTGCTCCCACTTGGCTAACCGAATTTTTTCCTGTGTCAAGTGCTCACTGAGCACTTCAATTTCTCCGACAGCAGTTTTAGCGTCTTGCTCTCTCTTATTGTACGCCTCACGCAAATTAAGCGCTGTCTTTTCTGAAATTGCTAAACGTTCAGCAAGGTCTGCCACACCAAGGGAAAGTTCGTTCTTCTGTGCAATATTCCCCTGTTTTCGACGCTTTAATTCCCTTACATCCTCCGTGATTCGGTGCCTTTGCTTCAGAACACTCTCGTACATCGCCCTCAGAACGACCTGTTGCTCTTTATCCCCACGTTGCCTTAATCCCAAATCATCGATGTTTCCCTGAAGTTCACGACGGCGCGTCTCCATCTCAACATATTCTGAGTCTTTTTCCACCAACTCTTTTTCTAGTTGGAGCAAGGCCGCACGCAAGGTCTCGATCTCACGAGAACGGCCGAGCAAATTTCCCCCTCTGCGCTGAGTACTCCCGCCGCTTAGAGACCCTCCCGGATTCACTTGATCCCCTTCCAACGTCACAATGCGCTGTCTATATCCTGACGCTCGTGCAATCCGAGTTGCGGCATCCATATCCGTGACGACGACAATACGCCCTAAGAGAAATTCCATCGCTGATCGGTATACTGCGTCATAGCTAACAAGGTCAACGGCTAGCCCGATGTATCCGCTGTCTCTCTCTATAACCGGGCTCACTGACATCCTGTTCCCCTGAATCATATCTAGGGGCAAAAAGGTAACCCGTCCGAATTGATGGGCCTTCAAATAAGCAATGGCGCTTTTAGCGGCTTTTTCATTCTCGGCCACAACGTTTTGCAACCCTGCTCCTAGGGCAGTCTCTAGGGCTAGTTCATACTTTTCATTCACCGCAATAAGGTCAGCGACCGTTCCGCAGAGTCCCAAGCAATCTGTTTTTCCTTTTTTCTTAGCGACCATCACTTCTCGAACTCCACGTTGATAGCCCTCTAAAGAATCTTCTAAAGACTGCAAAGCATGTAACCGTGCTCTGGATTGATCCACGAGAGTCTTATGTTTTTGCAGTTCTAGCGTTTTTTCTTGCTGAAGCCCTTTAAGTCTATCCCACTCAGTCTTGAGTCTTAACCCTTCTTTTTCCGCAGCTTGGGCTTTGTCATCCATTAAAGACAGTTCTTCTTCTTGATTTTCACAAGTCGTTTCCAAGGATCGTTGTTCTTTTTCCTTCTCCGCTTGTTCATACTCTACCTGAAGAATTTGTTGTTCCAAAGAAGCAAGAATTTGACGCTTTCCCGTCAACTCATTGGAACATCTAGATTGCTCTGCTAAGGCCTGAAAAAGATCCGTTTTCAGGCGATCAATTTCTTCAGCGAGATGGTTCTCCCGCACTTCTTCAAGTTTTTGTTCTTGGATAGTGACTTTGTATTGTAATTCTTCAACCGTGTGCTTTAAAACGGCTTGCTTTGTTCCTAAGGTCGTAATCCGTTCCTGCAAACGTTTCAGTTTGTCTTCATCTTCAATAATTTCCTGAGTTAATCGAGCCATTTGCTCATCAAAATATCCGAAGCGCTCAGTACGAATGCTTCGGTCATGTTTTAAAGCATTGAGAGTTTGCTCTGCCTGAAAGGTCTCCCCCTGCTTCCGTTGAATATGCTCTTCTAATTTTTGGAGTTCCAGCTTTTCTTTAAGAATTTGGCTTTCCTTCAACCCCAAGATAGCTTGTGCCTCTATTAGATTGGTCTGCAAAGTTTCCGAATCCTTGGAAGCAGTTGATAATTTTTTCTTTACTTCAGAGATGTCGAGTACAACCCACTGGATTTCCAAACGTTGTTGTTCCGCAGTGAGCACAAGGCTTTGTTCGGCCACTTGGGCTTGGGCAGCCAGAGGAGTCAGCTGTCCCTCAATTTCCCGTACGATATCCTCGAGACGTTGAAGATTCATAATCGTAGCATCCAGACGCTTCAAGGCCTCGCGTTTTCTGAATCGAAACTTAGTTATTCCAGCCGCCTCTTCGATCAGAGATCGGCGTTCTTCCGATTTCAGATTTAAGATTTCCTCAACCCGCCCCTGCCCAATGATCGAAAACCCTTCTTTTCCGGCTCCCGTGTCCATAAATAGTTCCTGAATATCTTTGAGCCGACAGGGTGCTTTATTAATTAAATATTGTCCGTCACCGTCGCGATAGGCCCGCCGTGTAATCGTGACTTCCCGAAAGTCCAACGGAAAGATTCCAGTTGTATTATCAAAAACGAGGGACACTTCTGCCATACCGACAGGTCGGCGTTGTGTGCTTCCAGCAAAAATGACATCTTCCATTTTTGCTCCTCGCAGGCTCTTAGCACTTTGTTCTCCCAGAACCCAACGAACCGCATCCGCGACATTGCTTTTTCCGCTCCCATTCGGCCCTACAATGACGCTTAATCCTTGGCCTAATTCCAATTTGACCCGA
>JAJYAS010000433.1 GCA_021779415.1 Bacillota bacterium | reverse complement strand
CATATAATTCATCGTTCGAGCCCTTTATGCGTCCTTCAACAGTGGCTAGTTTTCTTCCAATATGGATGGTCCTAGCCTCACAGCGTATAAGTTTACTTTCAGCACTGACGGGTTTGATAAAATTCACTTTAATCTCAACCGTCGAACAGGTTATGTTCTGTGGGAGCGTTGTAAGCACCGCGGCAGTCATTGTGGTATCCAGCAGCGTGGAAAGAATTCCCCCATGAACGGTGGCAAAAGGATTATAGAGGTGCTCTCCAGGATGAAGTTCAAATGCCGCAAATCCATGGTCGACTTCCTTGATCTGGTACCCAATCAGTTTTGCAACCGGAGGCGGGCTGATATTACCATCCCTTATGGCCCTCAGATAATCCAATCCAGAAATGGATGACACCGAATCTCTTTTGTTAATTTGAGGATCGTCCCAGACGATGGTCCGCATTCTTTCCATATCCATAAAAGTCCCCTTTCATGTGTCAAAGTTACCTTTTTATCGTCTAACATCTTCGCCATATTGGAATAAATATCCTCCTGCGTTCGCCAATCAACATTATGACTTTCGTCCGCGCCAAGGATGGCACGCACTTTGCACGATATGTCGTAGAACGTTCCGCGGATTTGCGAAGTCTGGTTACTACACATATTCTCTAAGATTTTGGGAATGCACTAATAAACACTACCACTATGAGCACCAAGGATAATGCTTTTACACCACTCACTAAACTCCCTCCCTTCTAATAAATCCCCAGAGGAGTCTGTCATCTAACGTTTAAGAATTTGCGCCTCGCCATACCTCTTTGATAATTGGCTGAGTGACGCTAAATTCTGTGTTATACGATGGGTGGCGCTTTATAGAATACTTAAACAAATTTCGTTCAAATTGGGTATAGTGTTCCGGTTTTTTTTACAGTTTCTGTTCCAATGTAATAGACCTTGGTAAGAAACCATGCCGACCATAAAACCTCAAAACCTCTTCATTACCAACTGCTACGTTAACTCTTTTAGTTTTTACAGACTGGTTATTCAACCAGTTCAAAGCCCTAGTTACTAAGCAATTACCAATACCCATTTTGCGGAATGGCTGGTCAACATAAAGCGATTCAATCTCACCCAAGTCTTCATTAATTATCGTAACACAGTAACCGACCACAGCGTGTGAATCTTCTATTTGTGCCAGATCAATTCTTAACTGTCCTGATTTTAAATTGTTCAGCCAGTGTGATTTTCTTTGGGAAAAAGTCACCTGGCCAAATTGACAGGAAAAATGAGTAGATTTTCTTTGATGGTATTCATTTAACCTTTTCCAAAGGTGTTCTACATCATCAATTAGCACTTCATGGCCCTCTACATATTTGATTCTTGTCATAATTAATCACTCCCTAAATCAAAAAAGCAAGCCCAGGTATGATAACGTTTAAGAATTTGCGCTGCACCATACCTCTTTCTTATTGGCTAAGTGTCGCTAAATTCTGTGTTATATGATGGATGATGCCCCCAAATATTTTACCCAAACCTTCCACGAAGACTTTCTAAACTAATTAATCGATAAAATTAATGGTTTTACCAATTTCCTCGATATGCTGTTGATCCGCCCATAAGACTAAATAGCTGTATTTATCCATATTAATTTGTATTGGCTTAGGGTACTTGACTATTAATTCAGCTGCATCTTTCTCTTCTTTTGGTTGGTCAACTGACGGTTTTATTAGACATACCTCTTTCCCTTGGATCTCTAATTTTGTGATAGATGGTGTTGTTCCAAATGGCTTTAATTTGTGATTAGCATGCCATTCAGCTACTTGATCTATGGTCCATCCTTCCCCATCAAACGCTGAGATCTGAAATAATCCATTGTTACCCTCATACCTCTAAATGTCAATGATAAGTTCTTCAAGTTTATAACTGCACCAATCTTCACAAGTAGATCTAATCCCAAAAGTCCCTTTCGAGACTCAATCTTCATCAGATTACACCTCGTAAACCAAATATTTGCTTGTTCGGAACTTCAATATTCTCCTTTCCAGTGTGATAAACAAGGATTTCATCCTTTACGTTGTATTCAGGACTACTTTTCGCTCATGACGATCGCTTTCGCCCAACTAGCAGCACGCTCAAATTCTCCATCTTTCAATGGCCCTTTTTTTCCTTTTACAAAAAAACCTTCTGGTGGAGCTATTAGAGTTCCGCCTTTTTTCTCCAGACATTCAGCGATTCTTCCTGCGGCATAGCCAAAGATTCCGACCATTCTTGTTGATAACCTAGTATCGAATGCAACAACATTGATACCTTTAAAAGTAGCATCCGAAACTTTGTTCAGAAAGTCTTGGATAGCCTGTGTAGGTCTGCCCCCCAGGGTAGGAGAGCCAACGAATAGCAACTTCAATCCTGTCAATTGTTCTATCTTCACAATATTTACCCGAAGTATCTCAACATCCTTTTGGGAACCAAGTGCATTTCCAATCGCCTGTGCTATTTGCTCTGTATTGCTAAAAACCGAATCGTAAATTATTAATACCCTCATCTACTTATCCCTCTAATCTGATTAGTCTCTTCTTTATAGACTATCCACCCTAGGGTCATGCTTTTTAAAATACGACTCTATTGTATTTTCAATACTATTCCTTGGGGATGAACATCCAATCATGCCGAAAAACAATATGAAAATTACTCCGACAATCCATTTTCTATGCACTGCATTCACCCCAAGCCCTATCCTATTTCTTTTGAGAGCTGCTTAGATGCGCATCTTTCATAAAACGTTCCGAGAGTTTGCGACGTCGGGTTATTACCTCCATATTCTCTCTGATGTCGCAAACCTCTGTTAGGCGACGTATCATGCCCCGTAATTCAGAGACGACCATGGATGGGAGTCCCTATAATGAAATGCAATGAAAATCAAATCACTCTTTCTTTTTCTCCTTCATCATTATGAATTCAGTTATTCCTTCTTTGTATAAATTTTGTATCTTACCAATTTCCATAAATCCTTTTTTAAAATATAATAATTTTGCTCTTTTATTAAAATCACTTACACACAAGAATATCCTTGAGCCTTTACTAAAACCTGTTTTTTCAAAATACTCAAGCATCAAACTTCCAATTCTTTTACTCCGATGTGTGCTTTTAACTGAAATCAATCTTAAAATCGGAAATTCTCCAAACATACCTTTATAATCAATTCGCATTACACCAATGATTTCTTTTTCATTTGAAGCAACATAAATCTCATCTTGTTCTATCGCATCCATAATTCCATTTTCTATTTTGCCTGTATCTTGGAAATAATTATCTGCTAACAATGAATCCTTAAGACACTCCAAACACCCTTCAATATCACTTAGTTTTGAAACACGAATAGTTAACATGCGCTTCTCCTCGATTATTCTTTTTCTCTTTTAAAGCGCCACGGATGGCGCGTCCCTTTGCACGATATGTCGTAGAACGTCCCGAGGGTTTGCGACTTTGGGTTACTACAATTCATATTCTCTTCGATGTTGCAAACCCTCTTTATCTGCAGTAACGGCAAATGCATTCATGCAATTAAACTCTGTTAAGGACTTGTCCCAAGTCCATAAATCTTCCAACTCTCTGCCAGGTCTTTCTTCACACTTGGGAAAAATGTTGTAGGAAAGGGCTGCTTAGCTTTGAAATCGAATTCAACCGCCATATAGGGTGTTGGTACAGTTTGATCTACATTCTTGATCCCATTCTGCTGACTTAAGGTATATCCTTTTATTGATTTAATCTTTACATATTCGACTTGCATATTGTCATAAGTTGATATGAACTCTTGCCTTGTTGTCGTAGAATTAGCCCAAAGATCAGAAGCAGACCCAAAGTCCTTCCGATCAAGCGCATCGAAATATTTTCTTATCGTTTCCTCAATTTCTTGTCTTTCCTTGATTGTAAAAGGTTCTGGCAAATATCCCAGATCCTCTTGTTTTCTTTGACTTTGGGGAACATTTATTGGAGTATCCTTGGGTTCGTTTTCTATAGCAGTCGCAGTATTTCTGGCGCCTGGGGTCTCGGTCTTGGTATCTCCACACCCCACTGCAAAAAGCAATGACAATATGAAAAGCACAACAATTTTTTTAGCCAAGTTCGCTCACTCCCCTCCAAACATCTACATCCAATCAACAAACCCAGTTATTGCAGATAACGTCCCGAGGGGTTTGCGACGTCGGGTTACTACATTCAAATTCTCTCGATGTC
>JAJYAS010000432.1 GCA_021779415.1 Bacillota bacterium | reverse complement strand
CATCTTTCCCAAATTAAACGAAAAAACGGTCGCCTTGGTCATGACCGCAATTGGAACCGGACTGGCAATTATTGTGAATATTGAACAATATCAAGATTTCCTCTATGCTATTGGTTCAGTTTTTGCACCTTTGTTTGCTATCTTATTAACGGATTATTTTCTTTTGAAAAACAAGAAGATACATCCTGACTTACTTGTTAACTGGGGAACCCTAGTTCTCTGTGTCATAGGGACAGTTTTATACTACCAATTTCTTAAGTTGAATTTTGTTCTGGGAGCTACTATTCCGGTGATGCTACTGGTCAGCATACTACATTTTATGACATGGAGGGTGACAGGCAAATGGAAATACGTGAAAAAATCTCCGCTAACTTAAGCTCGGTTAAAGAAAAAAGCCCCTTGATTCATCATATTACCAACTATGTTACAGTCAATGATTGCGCGAATATCGTCTTAGCTATCGGTGGTTCTCCTGTCATGGCCGATGATCTGGAGGAAGTTGCCGAAATGGTGGGCTTTGCTTCTTCTTTATTGCTAAATATTGGCACTCTGAATTCCAGAACGATCGAAAGTATGCTGCTCGCCGGACGGCGAGCGAAGGAATTGGGCGTTCCCGTGATTTTAGATCCCGTTGGGGTAGGTGCGACTAAGCTGAGAACTGATACTGCCGAAAAACTCATTAAGGAGTTAAAACCCGAAGTCATCCGAGGGAATATGTCTGAAATCAAAGTCTTAGCGGGGCAAAATGTGGCCATTAAGGGAGTGGATTCGCTGGCCGATGAACAAGGTGGCTCGATCATTGCCCGAACGTTTGCCTCTGAGCTAAATTGTGTCATTGCCATTACAGGGAAAACAGATGTCGTGTCCGATGGTCGTCAAGTTTGCCTCCTGGATAACGGCCACCGAATTTTGGCAGACGTCACTGGAACGGGGTGTATGACAAGCTCGCTCGTGGCAACCTTTTGTGGTGTAACAAAGGATTATTTCACAGCTTCAGTCGCTGGAATCATTACCATGGGGCTAGCAGGGGAGATGGCTCAGGCTTCACTCCATCACGGAGAAGGGATTGGAACCTTTAGGGCGAGACTGTTTGATAGTATCTACAATCTGTCCCCAGAGGTACTAGCCCAAGAAGGTAAAATTCGCTATGAATGAAGTCAAGGTGGATTATAGTTTGTATTTGGTCACGGACCGAAACGCGCTCGGAGGTCGAGACTTGGCTCAAAGTGTTGAGCAGGCTATTCAGGGTGGCGTGACCCTGGTTCAGCTTCGGGAAAAGTCGGTTTCGACTCGTGAGTTCTTAGAGTTGGCAATTAGGGTCAAAGAGATAACCACTTTTTATCAAATCCCCCTCATTATCAATGACCGTCTAGATATCGCTCTGGCTGTAGATGCAGACGGACTGCACATCGGACAAGATGATCTCCCGATGATTAAAGCAAAGGAACTTTTCCCCAACAAAATTATTGGGGTATCGGTTAGTACCTTGGCTGAAGCCTCACTAGCCCAACAACAGGGTGCCGACTATGTGGGAGTGGGAGCAGTTTTTCGCACACCTACAAAGACAGATGCAACTGAGGTTAGTCTTGATCAACTAGAACTTATTAAGAAATCGATCGACATACCCGTGGTCGCGATTGGCGGAATCAATGAGACCAATCTTTGCCAGGTTATGTCGAAAGGGATTGATGGGGTTGCTATCGTATCCGCCATTTTGGCTACGGAAAATATCCGCGACACAACTAAACATTTACAAAAACTTCTACAATAATTATCAAAGTGTTACAAAGAAAACTTGGCTGGCGCCAAGGATGGCGAGAAGGGACTCACCTCGAAACGAGACTCCTTATAATTTATAGGGGTCTCGTTTTTGGTGTTTCGACCCCTGTTAAGGTATGATATAATTTTACAAAGTTCAAATAATATTGGGTTATACGGTGAATTGTGCATTTAATCCACAAAGTTTAAGGAGGGAATCGTTTGATCATTCGTAAATTGATGACATATGCACTTGTTTCGCTCCTTGTTGTAATCTTCCCTCTAAACATGCTCATGCCTAAAACCGCAGTTGCTAACACCACCATTGGAGTTATTGATTATGTTTCCCTTGGAGATTCCATAGCTTATGGTCTAAGCGCTCCTTCAGGACAAGGATATTCTGACCTCTTCTATACCTATCTGCAAAGCAAGCCAGAATTGGCGGGTTTAAAGTTATACAATCTAGCCAAGCCGGGTCTGGAGAGTAGCGACCTTCTCAATGAATTAAAAAGCGACAGTAATGTGAAGGGTGCCTTGGAGAATGCAAATATTGTAACTGTAAGTATTGGCGGGAACAATCTTCTTGGACCCGTGATTCGGTCCGTAGCTACGGCTTATCACCTTGATTTATCTGACCCGCAATTAAACGTAAACTTAGGGAAAGCTTTAAAGAACGACAAGAACCAGACCAATACACTACTCGATCTAGCACTTTCCGGAACACTAGAAACCGAACTGAATACGGGAGTGGGCAAGTTTGAGTCAGACTGGCCACAGATGATTAGATTAATTAAAGCTATGGCACCTAAAAGTCAAATTTGCGTACTTACCGTCTATAACCCGTTTTCCCAAGATGACCTCTTGTTTTCCTTATTTGACCCTTATGTCCAGCAAATCAACAAGACGATAAAGGCCGAAAATGGGTATTCAATAGCTGATATTTATACTTGTTTTTTGCAAGGATCCGCCCTAAAGCCACTGAACTATGATTTATTACAGGGCCAAACTGATCCACACCCCACCCAACAAGGTCACAAAATGATTTCCCAAACCTTGTCGAATTTATTCGAACTGTTCAATGCATCTCCTTTAGCTAGTAAAATAGGAGTTATGGCCAATAAGACATGGACTATTAAATTCAGCATGCCCTTAGCAGACTCGGCTGGAGAATTTATTCAAGTCTACTCTACAACAGGTCTACCAATAAATGTTTCTGTGAAGCCCGAGGGACAATGGTCTGATTCCCTTGTTGTGTTGCCACCTAAAGATGGCTATATCCCGGGTGTTTACAGTCTATATATAAAAGGTGGGTTGTCTTCTAAAGCAGGCCAGAAATTGACTAAGAGTGTAAGAATGGACTTTACAGTTAGTTAAGAAGTATCTGTCCATTTCGGCACCTTGCCATCCATGGCGGTGCTCTAATTTCGAATGTCCTGCTTTGCTACTGTAACTATTTGCATTGGAATAAATTTTGGCGCAAGTACTTGACAAAGAGCTGAGTTTCGTTATAATCTCATCTTTGACAGTTAAAAAACAAAAAAAGCTTGGAATCCCTCTATTTGCAAGGTGTTCAAGCTTTTTTTGTATTCAAAAAAAGTGAGTAATTTGTTTATTTCTTAGTCGTGTTCAAAATTTTTTTCATCTGTGTTTTCTTAATAATCTCGTAATCTGTTCGAAAGCCAAAAGTCTCATGCAGTGCATCTGTAAAATCAGTTCTTGTGTAGGTTGGTATATATCCCTCGCCCTTGATCTCATAGAAATTCATTTCTCTCAATCCGTTGACGATTTCGCTGCATGTAAACTTATTCCCTAGTTTCTTTTCCAATAATCGATAAATGATGAGGGATATAAAGCAGGTAGTAAAATGTGCTTGAATTCTATCTTCGCGACTTAAGTACACAGGTCGGGCTTTAAACTCGCTTTTCATGATCCGGAAACATTCTTCAATCTCCCAGCGTCGCTGGTTAATCCGGATGATTTCCTGAGCACTACCTTCGAGGTTCGTACAAACGGCATAAAATCCGTCATAGGCTTCTTCGGCAACGATGGTTTCGTTATTTAAGGCATAGAGTTCATTGTCAGCTATTTCGCCTTCAGACGTACAGCTGGTTTTCTTAATAAAACGTTTATAGTCGTTCTGATTGCTTTTTGAAAGTTTAGTTGGATTCGAATCGAGTAATTTCTGAGCACGTTCGATTTGTGAATTACGAATTTGACGTTGATAATTTTTGTACTTGATGGAGTAAGTTACAATAAGTTTTTGTTCCAGGCCGTTTTCTTTAATCCAGCGTTCTTTGAAGAAGCATTTGTCTTTATAAGTTTCCTCGTCAAGCTGGGTGATATCATAAGTTTTATCATGATCTGCAAGATGCCAGTCTTTTGAATCAAGAGACCATTCTTTTAAATACTTTTTTAGTTTTTTAATCGATTGGGTCGTGATAAATGCGCGTTCGCCTTCGTT
>JAJYAS010000431.1 GCA_021779415.1 Bacillota bacterium | reverse complement strand
TGGGAACTCCCACATTCTGGACAAACTTGCTGGTCTTTTTGGCTCATACTGCAAAAAACTGAAAACTTATGGGTACAGCTCTGACAGACTAAGTCATAACTTGGCATTAAACATCTTCCCCCTAATAACCCATCTTCAATATATCATCCCCATAGTAGTTTAACCCAATCGTTAACAACTCTTTAATAGGATGACAATCTGGAGCCAGCACTTTTCCATGCCGATCTTTGGCCACAGCACCGCACCCTCCGCCACAGATCAAGCTAACCTCACACTCTTGGCATTCTGGAATCGTAAGCACACTCCGTTGCTGCCATTCTTTCACATCTTCCTTGAGTTGAAATTCTGGATAGAAGGTGCCTAGTTTGAACTCATCTTGTCCTGTAGTTGCGGTACAACCATAAATATCGCCGTATAGATCAAACACCCATTCTGTTTTACACGCTGGACAAGTGTCATACGATGGCAAATAGAGTTCGCCCGTTTGGACCAAGTGATTTATCCCCTTGAACTCTGGCTTATGGAACTTCTTGAGGACAGGATGTTTATCGGCTAGTTCCACAAACATCGCCCAATGTTCGGCATGGCTGAGTAAATGCGCCGGCGTGGCCGAACACTCAAACAGTTCGTAATTTCGACCCACTTGGGTTTTGAATCGTTGAGGAGGAAGATCAAGCCACCCCCTACTGTCTAAGTCTTCAGCCAAAGTAACCAACTCTTCAAAGTTAGATTTATCCATCACCGCTCGTAAATTGATCGGAATCCCTCGCCTTACAGCCTCCTCGACACCGAGCATAATCTTGGTATACGTCCCTTGCCCTCCAATGGTATGACGGCGTTGGTCGTGGACTTCTTGGGGCCCATCTAAAGTGATTTGAATTTCCTTAACGGTAGCCTGCTGGAGAATATCTAAATACGACATTAAGTCATAACCATTGGTGACTGCTGTAATCGCATACCCGTCTTGTGCGGCTTTTTTAACAATGTAGTCAATAATTTCTTTCTGCCGTGCTGAACCATTTAAGGCTTCTCCGCCAAATAAAGTAATGAATGGTTTTTGATTAGGAAATTGAACCTTTAAATGATCAAAAAAAGCGTCCGCAATTTCTCGTGTCATCAGTTGAGATTTTTGTTTAATCCCGCTTTGATAACAATAAGTGCAAGCCAAGTTACACCCATACGTCGGGACTAAGAGGACTTGAGGAGCTGTCTCCTGTAAGGCTTCTGCAAATTCAGGCCATCGTGCGTTCAGACGAGTTTTTTCAGCTTCCTCATCTGGATAGAGATAACCGCGCTCAGTTAAATATTGAATGAACTCATTGTCGTCGATAGCGTCTCCTCTTTTTACACGTTGGAGTTTATCAAATTCCTGAGCTTTTACTAGATCAAACCCACCCGACAACGAATTCATAATGGCATAAGGAAATTCCGGGTTTTCTTTCATTGGCATGATCAGGTTGTAACGGCTAAAATACATGTTTCCACTCTTTTCTTATTGTTCATATGGGAACTTTTCTATGCTTTTGCCGTTAAGCTCTCTTTAAGAGAGCTTAACGGCGTAATTTTCATATTTGCGGTGCCGCCAAAGCAGCACTGAGGTTGAACGTTTAATCAAGATGAGACGACAGCTCAACGCTGTCGCCTATTAAACTCAGTCGTGGCATCCGGCGACGATTTTTGATGACTTAGAGCAGCATTGAGCGACGGATAAGGCCAAGCTTGAGCAACAGTTTGACGATACTTTGCTGATTGGACGCAATGAATTCACCCCCTCTCATTAATAAGTTAGTTAGGCTTTTTGCCCTTGAAATGTACGGCTGATCATTTCGTACTCATTCTTGAGGTAACGCCGTTCCTTGTAAACCTTTAGAGTATTAAAGCCAGCAGCAACGAGCGCCTCTTCATATTCGTCTACCGTAATAGCCCCTCCAAAGCAAGCTGCAACTGCTTCAGGATCTTGCCTAATCTCTAACGGAAGAGGAGTATCTGTCATGATGTCAGAAACAACGAACCGCCCACCAGGTTTCAGAATTCGATAGATTTCACGATATACGGCGACCTTATCTTCCACATGATTAATGGCACAGTTGCTGATCACAGCATCCAAACTGGCATCCTCGAGCGGAATATTCTCCATTGATGATATTAAAAATTTCACGTTCTTTAGTGATCCTTGGGTGAGACGTTCTTGGGCTCTTTCGATCATTTTGGGAGTAATGTCAAGCCCCCAAGTAAAGCCGTTTTCTCCGACGAGCGCTGCAGCTTGTAGGGTTTCTTCCCCACGACCGCATCCAAGATCCAGTACTTTTTCCCCTTGTTTTAAGTTCAGAAAAGCAATATTTCCACCACAACTCAAGTTGGAGTTTTCATCTTCTTCTGTATACCTTTTCATGATTTCGAACACAGCCACAAGTCTCACCCTCAATTTAAAATTGAATGATCTTCTGCAATTAGACAGCCTTAAGCTTATCCTTTACTCCTTCTAATTTCGTACAATCAGAGCACCCTGTACTGGCTCCCCCCTCCTTGCACGTCTTAAGGCAGTTATCAATAGAATTCAGAATTACTTGGATTTCCTCGGGTGTCAAGTTAATATTTGCCATTTTTTAAACCCTCCTATAGTATAGTTTGACCTCAAACTAGTGTTCCCAAAAAATCTCTAAACATGTGTTAACGCCGTTTCCGACTTCCCAAGTAACGCTCAGCATTCACTGCTGCTACCGCTCCATCTCCGACAGCCGTGGCCACTTGACGAACCGTTTTACTGCGAACATCTCCTGCGACGTAGACGCCTGGTAGATTTGTCTTCATTTCATCGTCTGCCTCGACATACCCCCATTGATTAAGCTTGATTTGGTCAGCAAAAATGGTTGTGCGGGGTTGCATACCGATATAAACAAAGACGCCATTAGCCTCGACCGTACTCATTTCATGGGTCTTAACATTTTCAATGACCACTCCGGTCAAATGCTTCTCTCCCACAATGGAGCGAACTTCTGAATCCCAAATTACGCTCAGTTTCTGATTGGCGAACGCTTCTTCTTCGGCTGTCTTAGAGGCTTGAAAATGATCAAATTGATGGATAATCGTCACATGTTTGGCGAACTTCGTCAAATAGACAGCTTCTTCGACAGCTGAATTTCCTCCACCAACAACGATAACCTCCTCAGCATCCTGATACATTGCGCCATCACAGGTCGCACAATAATGAATACCGTTCCCTCGGAAATCTGCTTCCCCCTCAGCAGGCAGACGTCGTGATTCTGCACCCGTTGCCAAAATCACCACTGGCGCCTCATATTCGACGTCTTCCGTAATAATCCGTTTCATATCGCTCATAAGCTCGAGGCTCAGGACTTCCTTGAGGTCATGGATCTCTGTCCCAAAACCCTTGGCTTGCTCTATCATGTTGTTCATCAAGTCTTTACCACCGAGAACCCCTGGTGTCCCTGGATAATTTGCTATGTGATACGTGGTTGCCGCTTGCCCTCCAGCGAGACCTTCCTCAACGACAATTACCCTTAATTTAGAGCGAGAAGCATAAGTGGCTGCGGTTAGCCCAGCAGGCCCTCCCCCCAAAATCAAGACATCAGCGCTTACCTTTTCTTTGACAATTTCTTCTGGCTTTATGCCTAGCAAACTCTCAAAAGCCTGGCGCGCTTGGGTTATGGAGATATACCCGCTCAGACGCTGCCCAACTTCTTCTCCCTTGCGGAAAAACAAAACGGTCGGACTTCCTTTGACTCCTAATTTTTCGGCCAACGAACGATTCGCTTGACGTAACATTTTTACGAATTTAACATTGGGAAACTTTTCAGCCATACGTTCATAGATCGGTGCCAGTTGAGCACAAGGAGGACAATCCTCGGAAAAAAAGTCGAGGGCAATTAACCCCTCAAAGTTATTTAATTCATCTTCAAACTCTTCAACTGATAAATGAAGAATACGGTCATCCATTGATCTCGCTCCTTTTTGTGTAGATCTCTCAAGAAGTCATTCCATTTTCAATACCCCTTATACCCTACAGGGGTATCCTTTAGCTCTAATATATTCGCCTCTCGTTCATTTGTCAACCCTTCTTATCTTAAAATATCTTTTCCAGTTGCCAATAATTTATTCTATAACTAGGGCACTAGGTTGAAGTCGCAATTCTAAGGAACACGAAAGAAGCCCAAAAACGTTGATGTTTCTGGGCTCAATCAGATTTAACACGTGAGGCGCCCCGC
>JAJYAS010000430.1 GCA_021779415.1 Bacillota bacterium | reverse complement strand
TTATCCACCTGGGGAGTACGCTCGCAAGAGTGAAACTCAAAGGAATTGACGGGGGCCCGCACAAGCGGAGGAACATGTGGTTTAATTCGATGATACGCGAGGAACCTTACCTGGGCTTAAATGTGCGCTGACCGCCGGAGAAATCTGGTTTTTCGCAAGAACAGCGTACAAGGTGCTGCATGGTTGTCGTCAGCTCGTGCCGTGAGGTGTCGGGTTAAGTCCCATAACGAGCGCAACCCTTATTGTCAGTTGCTAACAGGTTAAGCTGAGGACTCTGGCGAGACTGCCACCGTAAGGTGTGAGGAAGGTGGGGATGACGTCAAATCAGCACGGCCCTTATGTCCAGGGCTACACACGTGTTACAATGGCCGATACAAAGGGCAGCTACCGGGCGACCGGATGCTAATCTCTAAAGTCGGTCTCAGTTCGGATCGGAGTCTGCAACCCGACTCCGTGAAGCTGGATTCGCTAGTAATCGCGCATCAGCCATGGCGCGGTGAATACGTTCCCGGGCCTTGTACACACCGCCCGTCAAACCATGGGAGTTGGGGGTACCTGAAGTATGTGACCGCAAGGAGCGTCCTAGGGTAAAACCAATGACTGGGGTTAAGTCGTAACAAGGTAGCCGTACCGGAAGGTGTGGCTGGAACACCTCCTTTCTGGAGCCTTGATCCGGCAGGACCTTTTTTTCGGGAGTGATTCAGGTTTATATTTCAGAGGAGTTCGTTTTCCACCTTTTTAACAAGCATAAAGCAAAAGCAGGGCAATTGATAGCATGACAATTGAGAAGCAGATGATGATCGATTGTCAGATTTTCGTTGTCAGGTTTCACAGTCCCGTAGCTCAGCTGGTTAGAGCGCTACACTGATAATGTAGAGGTCCCCAGTTCAAGTCTGGGTGGGACTACCGAGCAAAGATTTGAAGATTAGAGGATTTGAAGATTTGAAGATGATTTTAGCTAGATCGTAATTTTCAAATCTTCAAATCAGTCAATTTTCAAATTGTAACCGGGGGATTAGCTCAGTTGGCTAGAGCGCTTGATTTGCATTCAAGAGGTCAAGGGTTCGACTCCCTTATTCTCCACACAAAGGATTTGACAATTTGAAGATTTGAAGATTTGAAGATTGTTTTGGGGAATTAAATTCGTTCATTAAGATTTAGTATAATATAGCTGCGGAGGCGAAAAAACATTCGGTTGTTTTGTTATACCCATTTAGTTTGGGGTCATTTTCAAATTTTCAAATTTGGGAATTTTCAAATTAAGAAATTCGTTCATTAAGATTTAGTATAATATAGCTGCGGAGGCGAAAAAACATTCGGTTGTTTTGTTATACCCAATTAGTTTGGGATTCATTTTCAAATTTTCAAATTTGGGAATTTTCAAATTAAGAAATTCGTTCATTAAGATTTAGTATAATATAGCTGCGGAGGCGAAAAAACATTCGGTTGTTTTGTTATACCCAATTAGTTTGGGATTCATTTTCAAATTTTCAAATTTGGGAATTTTCAAATTAAGAAGTTCATTGACATGATGGAAGAAACAGAGTTTTAAAAGAAATGCGTAAAGGAGAAATCCGGTTACAGCAGTGATGTTGTGACCAATAGCGAGAGAAAGTAAAAAAGGGCGTACGGAGGATGCCTTGGCTCTTTGAGGCGAAGAAGGACGTGATAAGCTGCGATAAGCTGCGGGGAGGTGCAAATGACCGTTAATCCGCAGATTTCCGAATGGGGCAACCCACCATGGCGACATGGTATCCGATTATATCGGAGGCGAACCCGGGGAACTGAAACATCTCATTACCCGGAGGAAAAGAAAACAATAGTGATTCCCTTAGTAGTGGCGATCGAACGGGGATCAGCCTAAACCAGTCCTGTTTTGGCAAGACTGGGGTTGTAGGGCTGCGATATACGGTTCATGAATGAAGTGGAAGTGTTCTGGAAAGACACATCATAGAAAGTGAAAGTCTTGTACACGTAAGTTTGTGAATAGTTAGCAGTACCCTGAGTAGGGCGGGACACGAGAAATCCTGTCTGAATCAGCCGGGACCATCCGGTAAGGCTAAATACTACAAAGAGACCGATAGTGAACCAGTACTGTGAAGGAAAGGTGAAAAGAACCCCGAACAGGGGAGTGAAATAGTTCCTGAAACCGTACGCTTACAAGCGGTCGGAGCCCATTCGTTGGGTGACGGCGTGCCTTTTGCATAATGAGCCTACGAGTTACTCCTCACTGGCAAGGTTAAGGATTTCAGATCCGGAGCCGAAGCGAAAGCGAGTCTGAATAGGGCGCCATAGTCAGTGGGGGTAGACGCGAAACCTTGTGATCTACCCATGATCAGGTTGAAGGTCCGGTAACACGGACTGGAGGACCGAACCAGGGAGCGTTGAAAAGCTCTTGGATGAATTGTGGGTAGGGGTGAAAGGCTAATCAAACTGGGAAATAGCTCGTACTCCCCGAAATGCATTTAGGTGCAGCCTCGGTTACGAGTCTTACAGAGGTAGAGCTACTGATTGGATGCGAGGGCTTCACCGCCTATCAACTCCAGACAAACTCCGAATGCTGTAAGATGCTCACCGGGAGTGAGGGCGCGGGTGCTAAGGTCCGCGTCCGAGAGGAAAAGAATCCGGACCATCAGCTAAGGTCCCCAAGTGTATGTTAAGTTGAACTAACGAGGTCTGATTGCAGAGACAGCTAGGATGTTGGCTTGGAAGCAGCCATTCATTTAAAGAGTGCGTAACAGCTCACTAGTCGAGCGATCGGGCATGGATAATAATCGGGCATCAAACATACCACCGAAGCTATGGACTACACATTAAATTGTGTATTGGTAGGGGAGCATTCCACTCTGCGTCGAAGGTGTGTCGTGAGGCATTCTGGAGCGTGTGGAAAAGCAAATGTAGGCATAAGTAACGATAAAGGGGGAGAGTAACCCCCTCGCCGATAGACTAAGGTTTCCTGATCAACGCTAATCGGATCAGGGTAAGTCGGGACCTAAGGCTAAGCCGAAAGGTGATGTCGATGGCAAACCGGTTAATATTCCGGTACTTTTGAGTACTGCGAAGTGGGGACGGAGTGATGAAAGATCCGCGTACTGACGGAATAGTACGTTGAAGGGCGTAAGTTTAGAGAGCGGCAGGTAAATCCGTCGCTTGAGCTGAACCCCGATAGTACCGAGAGCCTTCGGGCAATCGGATAGTGATCCTAAGGGCTTCCAAGAAAATCCGCTAAGCTATAGGTACTCGGGACCCGTACCACAAACCGACACAGGTAGTCAAGGAGAGAATCCTGAGGCGCTCGAGTGAATCATGGCTAAGGAACTAGGCAAAATCGCCCCGTAACTTAGGGAGAAGGGGCACCCCAGCAATGGGGTCGCAGAAAATTGGTCCAGGCGACTGTTTATCAAAAACACAGGGCTATGCTAAATCGGAAGATGATGTATATGGCCTGACACCTGCCCGGTGCCGGAAGGTTAAGAGGGGATGTTATCGTAAGAGAAGCATTGAATTGAAGCCCCGGTAAACGGCGGCCGTAACTATAACGGTCCTAAGGTAGCGAAATTCCTTGTCGGGTAAGTTCCGACCTGCACGAATGGTCTAACGATCTGGATACTGTCTCAGCCATGAGCTCGGTGAAATTGTAGTAGCGGTGAAGATGCCGCTTACCCGCAACGGGACGGAAAGACCCCGTGAACCTTTACTGCAACTTCACATTGGTTCTGGGTAAGTGATGTGTAGGATAGGACGGAGGCTATGAATTGGGTTCGCCAGGATCCGAGGAGCCATCCTTGAAATACGTCCCTTTGCTTGCCTGGGGCCTAATCCCGCGAATGCGGGAGACATTGTGTGGTGGGTAGTTTGACTGGGGTGGTCGCCTCCAAAAGAGTAACGGAGGCTCCCAAAGGTACCCTCATGGCGATTGGTAACCGCCAGCAGAGTGTAATGGCATAAGGGTGCTTGACTGTGAGACAAACAAGTCGGACAGGGACGAAAGTTGGGCATAGTGATCCGGTGTTTCCGCATGGAAGGGACATCGCTCAAAGGATAAAAGGTACTCCGGGGATAACAGGCTGATCGCTCCCAAGAGCTCATATCGACGGAGCGGTTTGGCACCTCGATGTCGGCTCGTCACATCCTGGGGCTGGAGAAGGTCCCAAGGGTTCGGCTGTTCGCCGATTAAAGTGGCACGCGAGCTGGGTTCAGAACGTCGTGAGACAGTTCGGTCCCTAT
>JAJYAS010000429.1 GCA_021779415.1 Bacillota bacterium | reverse complement strand
GTCATCTTCATCAAAATTCCCGCCTGCTTTATCCGGGTCAATTAAGGACAAAAACAAAGCCACTAATTCTTGTTCCGGCTCGGCTCCATTGGTTCTGTCCTGGTAAAATTTGCGGAAGAGCTCATCGATCGGCAACTTGGAGCGACCCTCAGCAACGATCTGTTCCGTTTCCGGAAAAACTGGGCGAATGTTGATAATGCGTTCCCTCTGACGGCGCAAAGAGTGGATGTCTTGGGAATGAAGCGCGTTGGTTACATAGACTTCTAAATCAATCCAAGCGTGGAGGTCCTTCCCCTCATCAATCCAGTGCTGTACTTGCGCCAATCCCTCTTTGGCCTGCCATCTCACAAGAGGGTAGCCGGCACTTAGAAAGATTTCCCGAGTCGTTACCGGTTGACCGGGAAACCCCTCGACCAAGATCACGGATTTGGCCTGACCTGTCTCGGAAAAACTATAAGCGAGCGGCGAACCGGAGTACCGTGTCGGAGCTGGCGCACCTTTGACAGCCTGAGCACGGTGTAAATGCCCCAGGGCGACATATTGGGCGCCCGACGGCATCGCTTCAATTTCCACAGTCGGGGCGCTTCCCAGTTGAATTGGACGTTCGGACTCGGATTCCACCCCTCCACGTACGAAAAGATGGCTCATCCCTAAGTTAACCGCATCCGGTCGAAAATGCTGGCCCAATGACAAAAACAGCTCTTGCACGCGCTTGGAGTATTCCCTACGTAGGACTTCCTCATCTAAATTCTCGCTTAGCACCTCATTGAGTCGAGACTCAGATGGATAGGGAAGCATGGCAACGATCGCCGGATCCGGGCAACTGGGTATATGTAACTCTACCCACCCTTGGCCAGCCGCAACCCTAACAACCCTCCCTTGATTCGACTGCACCAAGGAACTAGGCACTAAAACTTCTTTAGGAAGACCATATAACGTAATTCCGTGCCTGACCGCCAGAGGGCTAGCTGCACAAAGCCGTTCGGGGTTATCGTGATTCCCTGCAATTGCCACGATCGCTCGCTTTCCTCCAGCGGATAATCGGTTCAGGGCATCATAAAACAGTTCTTCCGCAATTGCGGGAGGATTTACTGTATCAAAAACGTCTCCTGCAATTAAGACAAGGTCCACCGCTTCCTCTTCCACAATCATGCAAAGTTCATCGATAAACCTCGCTTGTTCCTCAATTCGGCTTCGCCCCTCCAGCATGCGCCCAAGGTGCCAATCCGATGTATGTAAGATCCGCATGGATAACACAACTCCTTTCCAAACTTGACCCATTTTCATTATATTATAAAGCATGTCCTAGACAAAAAGCTGTGGGAATTATTAGGGGCAAACAGGGGGACAGGTGTTGTTTCTACTTTCAAACAACATACCTGTCCCCCTGTTTGCCTTCAAGTCTTCCATTTCTCTAGATGAGATCTAATAAATTCAATAATCGTCGCATTTTCTTCTTTTCCTGTACCATTGATGGATAATGGTTCTCCAAAAGCCATATGAATTGGTTTGCTGCGATTAATTGGCCCCAAATCCTTCAAGTATTTTCCGTTTCCCCAAAAGTCTGTCTTAATTGCAATGGGGACAACCTGAACCTTAGCGTTATTTGCCAGCTTTACTCCTAAAGTGTTAAATTCCTTCTGAATAAAATCAACTGTCCTTGTACTTTGAGGAAATATAATAATCGATGTTCCCTCTGCTAGTAATTCCTGTCCCCGTTTTATTACCGTTTGAAAATCTGCTCTTGAATTTGACCTACTTACAACAATTGGGTTCCGAGAACGCATTATGGGACCAAAGAACGGATGTTTAACTAAACTATCTTTAACAACAAAGGTCACCTTCATGAGTGGAGCGATGATACAAGGAAATACCATAGTCTCTAGGGTACTCATATGGTTACTAACAAAAACTACAGGTCCCTGGCACTTTTGTAAATTCTCAAGCCCTGTAATGTGAAACCTACCCCCACATCCCTCAATTAACTCGAAGACATTATACGAAGATAATGCCCAATCCTCCGCTTCATATCGACCCTCTAGGGCTGCACTACGAGATTTTAACACGATAGAACAGTATTTACCCATAAAATACAACCGAGTATTAAACATTAATCTATCTAAGAACACACGGGGAGTGTTCGCCTCAGTGTGATATGAGTTCCCTACAAAATAGACCTTCTTCAAAGTTACTTTCCTCCTTGTCCATATGTGCGTTCTCTAGGACGCGTTAGAATAATATTATACCGACTACCGCCGAAGCAGCGATAAACGTGAATGTACCTACCTTGACTATTTTCTGGTTTAGCACATAATATCCGATGCCTATGACAATTAAGGCTTTTAGCATCGTTAAAGATATGAAGGTATTGCTTACTTGATACAAAGGCTTAAGGCCAATAATGTAGGCAGCACTCATGAGCAGACCAAGCACAGCCGGCCTAACTCCAATCAGAAGCGCATTTATATATTTGTTCGTTTTAAACTGAGCATAGAATTTGGTAATGATCACTGAAGCAGTGAATGAAGGAATACAGAGGGCAATGGAAGCAAGCAGTGCTCCGAGTATACCTGCTACTTTAAAGCCGATATATGCCGATGAATCTACGGCAAAAGGTCCGGGTACAACCTGTGCAATAGCGATAACTTTGACATAGTCAGCCAAGGATACCCAATTATGAGACACCATCTCTGTCTCAAAGAACGGAATCATGGCGTAACCGCCCCCAAAACTGACAGCTCCGATTTTTAGAAATACAAGAAATAATTCAATGAGCTCCATTTTGCTTGCCCTTCCCCCTCATAAAGTACATATTCTTACCAAAGCCAAGCCCAGCCATAAACAGAAGAATAAGAACGACGTTAACATTGGTAAAGAGCAGAAGGGAAGTAGCCAGAAGGGCCAAAACTATGTCTGAGTAATGCTTGACCGCTGTTTTCCAGGTTTTCTTAACAGAATTAAGAATCAAAGCAGTAACTCCCAGAAGAATTCCCGTAAAGGCTTTGTGAACGAAGATATTATCCGTAAATCCCCATATAGCAAAGGTCAGGATCAGTATCAAGAAAAAAGTTGGTAGGATGGAAGAGAGTGTGGCAATGATCGCGCCTAGAATACCTTTTTTTCGATAGCCGATCATCGTCGCCGAATTAACAAAAATAATCCCTGGAAGTGTTTGGGAAATAACCATAATATCTGTCAATTCGTCATTGCTTACCCATTGTTTTAATTCGACCACTTCTTTTTGCAATATGGCTATGACAGCATACCCTCCGCCAAAGGCCAAACAACCTATTTTGAAAAAAGTAATGAACATTTCCAGAAATATTTTCATGGCTTTCTCCTCTACTACTACATTTACTAAATCAGTATCCCAGTTGCCTTCTTCCCTTTAGAATTAATCCATGATCCGCTCATAATTCATTATTGTTTGACTGCCACTAGACCATAAAAAACATCCGTTAGTTGCATTTCCCTAATCAGTTTATACCCTGTTATTTCTAACATATCCTTTACTTCCTCGCTGCTAATTCGATGATCTATTGGTGGCCCTACTTCCGTTTTCTTCTTCTCCCAGTCAACCACGGCTATTCTTCCCGCAGACTTCAATATACGATGTGCTTCTTGAAGAAACCGTTCCTTATTCTCAATTTCATGAAGCACATTGACAATCAGCGCAAAACTCACAGCTTCATCGGGAAGCATTAGGATATATTCTTCGGTCTTTACTAAGACCACATTTGCTACGCCGGCCAAACTAGCGTTTTTTTCTACCTCAGCCAGCATTTCTTCCGAAGTGTCTAGAGCAAATACTTTATTCTGTGCCTTCACAATTTCTGCTGCCGGAATTGCGAAGTATCCTATCCCGCACCCCAGGTCCGCCACCGTATCTTCAGAACCCAGACCCAGCCTTTCTAAAGTTGGGGTCGGTGGTAAATTTTGTCTCCGCCATTGACCGTCAAGTTTGGCTTTGTTTGCTGGATTAAACTTATGCGCCATAATTAATTTCCTCCGCTCTATGATCTCATTTTGCGACGCGCAATCCCTACTACAAAAGCTAGTTCCTGCATCCTCAAGAGCACCGCTAGGAATAAGAAGACGACCACACCAACGCAGATGCCTACAACAAGGTTGAGCAGGGACCCCAAAAATTTGCTTCCGGCAAATGTCGAAGTGAAACGAAACACCAACCACACAGCCATCCCCATTATAGTTGAAGCAAATAATATCTTGGTGAGCG
>JAJYAS010000428.1 GCA_021779415.1 Bacillota bacterium | reverse complement strand
AAAAAACCTAAGAACAAAGAATCGCTTAGTCAACTACACAACTGGATTAGTGATTTGCCCAGTTATATCAAGGCTTTATTCGCACAACTGGTGTGCGAAAGTTGAGTTGATAATAATTGCCCTGCATATATTTCTTTGACTGTTCCATCATCTAAGGCCACTTGGCCATTAACAATTGTGAACTTAACCCCTCTTGCCATTGTTAATGGGTTTTTATAATCGATTTCTTCGTTGGAGGGGTAAAAAAAATGATCCAGCTCAAAGATGGTTATATCGGCTGCTCTTCCCTTGGCGAGCAGACCTCGATCACTCAGTCTGAACTGCTGGGCCGGCAGGGAGGTTATCCTTCTAATAATTTCCTCTAATCGAACACCTTTTTGCCTGCATAAGTCGAAAAATATTGGGAATGCTCCGTTTCGAAATAATTCATACCAAGCACAAGGGTCGTCTATTTCCCCACATACCCTATCTGAACCAACCATGACGAGGGGATTCTCAGCTATATTTTCCGAATAGGGGGTTCCAGGAAAATCCCGTCTGATGAGTCCACCCTGACAGAAGGTAAGGTTAGGATTGTCATTTTCTAATAGAGTGAGAATTAGTTCATCCACACCAATCATTCTCTCGAAAGCAATTTCTTTTAAGGTCCGATTTTCCATGTGAGGATCATCCGTATTAATAACTAAAAGTTGGTCTTTGAATCGAATCTTTTTTAATAGTTTCCGTCTCTCTGATGAAGTCATGACGAGCCCTTGAGAGGCAATAAACTGAAATAACTTGTCCTTTCTCCTGTAGTGTCCGCTACTTTTGGGAATAGTGTCGACTGCGATTTCCACGCCCCTTTCCCGAGCAACAAGTATTTCATCAAATGCTTCAGGACAACTAGGCGTCAGATGGGACACCTGTACTCGTATGCCTGACGCTTCACCGATTCTTATGGCTTCCTTAACAGCTTCCAAGATTCCAATGTAGTTTCTGATATGGGAGGCATATATTCCATCATAGGATTGTGCTACTTTAGCTAGAGTAATGATTTCCTCGGTATCGGCATATTTGCTTGGACCATAGGTTAAGCCGGTTGATATTCCTAAGGCTCCCTGTTCCATGCCTTCTTCAATCAGAAGGCCTATTTTCTTTTCCTCTTCAGCGGTCGGTTTCCTATTTTTTGTGTCTCCCATGACACTCCACCTTAAAGTGCCATGCCCTAAGAGAAATCCCATATTTAGGTTGGTGCCTTTGTTTTTGATAACGTCGATATAGCTTGAGAAAGAAGACCAGACAGGCACGTCTCGTTTATTTCGTTCTTTCGTCTCAAAGGAGATAAGCCCCTTTTTAGCCATATATTCATAGATGTTATCTGAAGAGTAAGGCGTAATGGAATGTCCACAGTTTCCATTAACCGTAGTGGTAACCCCTTGCCTCAGAAATTCCTCAAACTTACCACTTGTTAAGACTGTAAGTTCTTCATGTACATGGGGGTCGATAAAGCCTGGACTTACCGTTAATCCGAAGGCATCAATAACCCTCTCCGCTTCGCATTCGATTTTGGTAGCAATTGCAATGATTTTCCCTTCGTCAACAGCAAGATCACCATAGAAACCTGGGTTTCCAGTACCATCGATGATGAAACCATTTTTTATTAAAAGATCACAATTCATAAATTTTCACCACCTTGTCAGGATCTCCGTACTACATTAACACATTCTTGATTAACTCCGAAATTCCCTTCTTACAGCGATGAAGCACTTGTTTAATAAGTAAATACATCTGACCGATCATGGTCTTGACTAAGACGCAAAGAAAGATTAAAATTAAGAACATGTTGCTACCGCTATTAACTTATTTATAATTTATTACATATTTGTATCTTGCATAGGGCTATTGACAAAGGCAAACTCGGTGAAAGCCGGGGACGCAAAGCTACGGGTCTTCCACTTAGGGTGATGATCGCCGAGCTACCAATTAAGGACTCTGTCGCCATGTCTTCGCGTGGCGATTTTGTTTTTGGTTTTAATTATATTAACTTTAAATCTATAGTGTTTTGAAAGAGGAGATGGAGTATGACCAAAATTAAATATCGGATTATTTACTTGTTATTGACTACCGCTTTAATTATGGGTTCAATTCTTGGTGGGTATAATATTTATAATGTTATGGTAACCGAACAAACCAACGTAACTCAATATCGCAATACTTTGTACGAACAATTTGATCGGACCATTAAACTTGAGGTACAAACCGCTTATAGTTTAGTTCAAGATACTTATAATAGGCAACAAAAAGGAGAATTAACTCCAGATGAAGCGAAAATTAAAGCTGCTGATTTAGTTAGAAATTTACGGTATGATACCGATAATTACTTTTGGATCGATACGACCGCTGGAATAAATGTTGTTCTCTTAGGGAGAGAAGCTTCTGAAGGTAAGTCGCGCTATGATAGCAAAGATAGTAAAGGTAAACTTTTTATTCAGGAAATGATTACTAAGGGAACTCAAGCAGGTGGTGGGTATACAGACTATACATTTGCTAAGCCGAATCAAACCGAAGCGTTACCAAAGAGAGGGTATACAGTGTTGTTTCAACCCTATAATTGGGTGATCGGAACAGGAAATTGGGTTGATGATATTGATAAACTTGTTTTAGCGAAACAACTGGATTATCAACAAAAGACTCGGAGAAGTGTAATTTATACTATTCTATCCATTATAATAGCTTTTGGAGTTTCTCTTGTGTTAGGCATTATATTAAGCAATAAAATATCAAAACAAATTATTGCTGTGGCAGAAAATGCTGAAGAAATAGCTAAGGGTAATCTGAAAATTACAGAGTTCGAGAATGATTCAAGAGATGAAATTGGTCAACTTGGGAGAGCTTTTCAAACTATGTCGAATAACTTAATACACCTTGTTCAACAAGTATCATCATCATCGACGCAAGTTGCAGCGTCATCTCAACAATTGAGCTCTGGAGCAGAGCAATCGGCTCAAGCTTCTCAACAGGTAGCTATGGCCATAATGCAAGTCGCAGTAGGTGCTGAAAAACAACTTAATGCAGTGAATGAAACATCTGCGATAGTTCAGCAAATGTCAGCTGGGCTTCAACATATGTTGGAAAATGCCAAAGTAGCAGTCCAATCCTCTGAAAATACGGCTTCTTCAGCAACAGCGGGGAGTCAGATGATCAATAAAACCATTCAGCAAATGATTAATATTGAAAAAGCCGTGACAGGATCAGCAGACGTGGTTTTGAATTTGGGGGAGCGTTCTAAAGAAATTGGACAGATCATAGATACCATATCGGGTATTGCTGCGCAGACAAATCTTCTCGCCTTAAATGCGGCGATTGAGGCTGCGCGTGCAGGTGAGCAAGGTAGAGGATTCGCTGTTGTCGCGGATGAGGTCCGTAAATTAGCAGAACAATCACAGGAAGCGTCACAGCAAATTGCATTATTGATTAGAGAAATTCAACAAGATACACAAAAGGCAGTACTATCAATGAATGAGGGAACGCATCAGGTTAAACTGGGGACAGAGGTCGCTGAGATTGCAGGTCAAGCATTTAATCAGATTACATCATTAGTAAATCACGTTTCCTTGCAGGTTGGGGAAATCTCTGATGAGATTGAGCAAATGTCGCTAGGTAGCGAAAGAATAGTTTCTTCAGTGACTGATATCTTTGAGACTAGTCGAGATATCACAGGACAGACGCAAACTGTATCTGCAGCAATGGAGGAACAATCAGCATCTGTTGAAGAAATCGCGTCTTCGAGCCAGGTATTAGCAAAAATGGCCGATGAATTGCAAGAATCCTTAAAGAAATTTACCATATAACCAACGAGATCAACGCACTGGCGATTATGATCCAGAGCGTATCGATCTTGGTAAAACGCTGTACTCCAAAGGCTGCTAAAGTCATTCCATAGGTCGGCAAATCGCTACTATCACTGTGCATATAGGTATCTATTTACATCTAGAAATATTATTCGTCAATCTGTGAACAAGAACTATTTCACACACTTTGGCGTTTCAATTCTGTGTTAACAATAAAAACAATATATCCCTGAAAGGAGGATTTGAGTTGCTCATAGATTAGTATTTTGGGGACATTTGGGAAACACTTTATTCAAATAAGGAAAAAGGAATCAATTTGGAGGAGGGTTACCAATAATGTCAGAGGACTTTCAGACTCTAAAGAATCATTATGAACTGGCGATTGTCGGTTGTGGACCGGCAGATCGG
>JAJYAS010000427.1 GCA_021779415.1 Bacillota bacterium | reverse complement strand
GCCCCGCTTTACGCATCCGCTCAATTTGACTCGCATTTTTAAGCTTAATCATGACAATTAGTCCAAGGCTTTCATTATATCCTGAAGGACTATATCAATCGCTTGGTCCCCATTGATGCGCTTAAGCAATCCTTTTTCTGTGTAGAAAGCGATCAAAGGCTCGGTTTGTTGATTGTAGACATTTAGGCGATTTTGTGCGGTTTCAACAGTATCATCTGAACGCTGGTAAAGCTCTCCGCCACACTGACCACAAACCCCTTCTTGTTGAGGAGGATTGAAGACCATGTGATAGGACGCTCCGCATTTTCGACAGACACGGCGACCGGTTAAGCGTGGGATTAAAATCTTTTCGTCTACTTCAATGTTGATCACACCATCGAGTTTCATACCAAGGCGATCTAATATATCCCCCAAGGCATTGCCTTGTGCCAACGTGCGAGGGAACCCATCAAGGAGAAATCCCTTACCACAATCCGGTTGCGCTAACCGTTCCGCGACAATCCCAATCGTCACTTCATCCGGTACCAAGCCGCCTGCATCCATAAAGGACTTAGCCTTTAGGCCTAAAGCAGTGCCGTCTTTAATAGCCGCACGAAACATATCTCCTGTGGAAATATGCGGAATGTTGTACTTCTCTACTAGACCAACCGCTTGTGTTCCTTTACCTGCGCCAGGTCCGCCCATTAAAATTATTTTCATCTCTTCTTCTTCCTCCTTTATTTCATAAACCCTTGATAATGCCTCGACATAAGTTGGGATTCAATCTGTTTCATCGTTTCGAGTGCGACCCCAACCACAATCAGTAGGGATGTTCCACCAAAATAGATGTTTTTTAATCCAGTGAGTCCAATAACAAGTGTCGGTAGGACTGCGATCAAAGCTAGAAATAAACCACCGGCGAGTGTAATCCGACTCAAAATTTTAGACAAATACTCTGCCGTGGGGCGCCCTGGACGAAGACCGGGGATAAAGCCCCCGTACTTCTTCAAGTTGTCTGCTACATCAATAGGGTTGAACGTAACAGCAGTGTAGAAGTAGGTAAAGAACAAAATGAGCGCACCGTAGAGCAGCAGGTAAGGAATGGAGTTTATCGTACCATTCATACTAAACCAAGTATTTACGAATCTTGCAAAACCCGAAGTTGGAACCCAAGTCGCGATCGTTTGGGGGAACGCGAGCAACGATATTGCAAAGATTACGGGGATAACCCCAGCTTGATTTACCTTTAAAGGTATATGGCTACTTTGACCACCATATACCCGACGACCAACAACTCGTTTAGCATATTGAACTGAAACTCGGCGTTGCCCCTCCTGCACATAAATGACCCCTGCAGTAATGAAAATCACGATGATCATCAATCCAATAATAGATAAAGCATTGATTTCACCCACTCTTAGCATGCTCCACAGAGATTTTATGGCATCCGGGACACGAGAAACGATTCCTGCAAAGATGATCAGGGAGATTCCATTTCCGATTCCCTTTTCCGTAATTGCCTCTCCAAGCCACATTAGAAACGCAGTACCAGCGGTTAAAACGACAGCCACTAAAATATAGATAGGCCATTTCAAGCCAGTGCTAGGAATACTTAAAGCTCCTCGCACACCATAGGTTAGTCCGAATGCTTGAATAAATCCTAAAATAACAGTGCCATAACGCGTATACTGCGTAATCTTTTTGCGTCCATAGTCACCCTCTTTAGAAAGCCGTTCAAGAGAGGGAAGCACAATTGTCAGAAGTTGAAGAATAATGGAGGCTGTAACATAAGGCGTAATACTCAACGCGAAAACAGACAACCTTTTAAAGGAACCTCCTGAAAGAGTGTCCATAAAATCGAACATTCCTCCGGAACCAAGCATATTCTTCAATACATCGTGGTTAACAAAGGGAATTGGAATATGTGCTCCGATACGAAAGACAAGGAACATAAGAAGGGTGTAACCGATTTTTTTCCTGAGTTCCGCTACATTCCAAGCATTCTTCAGGGAATCGACAATCATCCTATTCCACCTCTACTTTTCCACCCGCTGCAACAATCTTCTCTGCCGCGGCTGGGCTGACTTTGTCAATTTTGACGGTCAGAGCTTTGGTCAAATTCCCGGTTGCTAGAATTTTAACGCCATCTTTAAGAGCCTTGATAAGACCTATTTCAAAGAGACTTTCCACGGTAACTTCAGAGCCTTCTTCAAAACGTTCCAAATCACGGACATTTAAAGCGACAATCTCTTTCCTTGAGATATTATTAAAGCCGCGCTTAGGCATCCTCCGAAATAACGGATTTTGTCCGCCTTCAAAGCCAGGACGAACACCGCCGCCGGAGCGGGAGTTTTGACCTTTATGGCCTTTTCCAGCAGTTTTACCATGACCAGATCCAACGCCACGGCCCAACCGCTTAGGTGCATGTGTTGACCCTTCAGCAGGCTTAAGTTCATGAAGTTTCATGCTTTGCCCACACCTCCTTCTATTGAGCTTGTGATTCTACGGTAACCAAGTGCATGCATTTATGAACCATCCCTAGAATTCCAGGGGTATCCTCATGAACTGCACTTGATCCGACTTTTCCTAAGCCAAGTGCTTGTAACACTCTGTGTTGTGCTTTGGAGTAACCAATAGGACTCTTTGTCAGTGTCACTTTTATTTTCATGACCAACCCTCCTTAACCTAGAATTTCTTCTACGGTCTTACCTCGGAGTTTGGCAATCTCTTCTGGACGCTTGAGAGATTTTAATGCCGCCATCGTCGCATTGACCATATTGTGCGCATTTGCCGAACCCAAAGACTTCGTCAGAATATCATGTACTCCGGCAACTTCAAGGACTGCACGAACTGCGCCGCCAGCGATAACTCCAGTCCCTTTAGAAGCAGGCTTTAAGAGCACTTGTCCAGCACCGAAAACTCCAATGATGGGGTGGGTGATCGTAGTTCCATGCATGGGAACAGTGAAGAGGTTCTTTTTCGCATCTTCGACTCCCTTGCGAATAGCCTCAGGCACTTCGCCAGCTTTACCCAATCCGGCGCCCACACGACCGTGACCATCTCCGACAACAACGAGAGCACTAAAGCTAAAACGCCGTCCGCCCTTTACAACTTTGGCTACACGGGCTATATGAACAACCTTTTCATTCATGTCCGACTTGTTAGCATCGAATTTTGCCAATTTGGTTTTTCCCTCCTTTACCCTAGCTTAGAAGCTGAGTCCAGCTTCGCGTGCTGATTCCGCCAATGCTGAAATTCGTCCGTGATAGACATTTCCTCCACGATCGAAAACAACTTGCGTAATTCCTTTTTCCAGGGCCTTTTTCGCAACAAGCTCGCCGACCTTTTGAGCTCCAGCGGTGTTTCCACCGGAAAGATTAGCAGCTTTGAACTCTGGATCGAGGGAAGAAGCAGCAACAAGCGTCACGCCGATCTCATCATTAATAACTTGGGCGTAAATATGATTTAAGCTTCTGAAAACTGCCAAACGCGGGCGTGCAGCAGCTCCAATCACATTCTTCCGAATGCTCTTATGCTTTTTAATGCGGATGCTTTTGCGATCAATGCGCTTAATCATTGGGAACTCACTCCTTTCACGATTGGCAAGAGATTTTGCCCTTGCCTAATTCATTTACTTCTTAGCGCCTTTTTTACCACCGGTCTTACCAACTTTACGTCGAACAACTTCATTTTCGTAGCGAATTCCCTTGCCCTTGTAAGGCTCAGGCTCACGTTCAGAACGAACGACAGCGGCAAAAGCACCAACAAGTTCTTTATCCATCCCTTTAATCAATATCTTGTTTGCAGCTGGGACTTCAAAGTCAATTCCTTCAAAAGGAGTAAGCTCTACTGGATGAGATTTACCCACTGTGAGGACCAATTTGTTTCCTTGCTTCGCAGCACGGTATCCGACTCCAACCATATCGAGGCCCTTCGTAAATCCAGCCGTAACCCCTTCAACCATATTGGCAATCAGGGAGCGGGTTAATCCATGTAAAGAGCGGCTAAACGGTTCATCATCAGGTCTATTGACCATGATTTGTCCGTTCTCAACGACAATGATCATTAGTGGATGCATCTCTTTAGTCAAAGTGCCTTTCGGACCTTTAACTGTAACAACATTTCCTTCTAGTTTGAAGTCCACTCCACTGGGTATCCCAATGGGGCGCTTGCCAATTCTGGACATTCATTGCACCTCCGTTGTGATAATTACCAAATGTAGGAGATTACTTCTCCGCCAAGGCCTTCTTTCCGGGCCTTTTTATCTGTC
>JAJYAS010000426.1 GCA_021779415.1 Bacillota bacterium | reverse complement strand
TTCTCCTTTTTCTACAAGTCTTCATTGCTTCTCCGGCCTTTAATCTGCCTATGGTCATTCAAGCTGGATCTCTGTCTGTCGTAACCCTAGGAACTTTTTTGTCGTTAAGTATTTTATCGACGTTCGGTATAAGTTTCTTGTTTCTCGTGCTTGGTCGCCATATTTCGCCGTGGAAGCTTTTCGGAGTGTCGGGTCTACTCTACTTATTGAGTCAATTTTTTCTTCCGGGATTCACAAAGAGTTTCCCCCTAAATCAAGTCTTAGAACAAACGTTACAAAATATCTTCGTTTTACCTGTACCCTTTTCGCCTGTATCCTTAGTGAATAATAACTTTCCAGTGATCCCTTGGTTTTTCCCTCTGGCCTTAGGCTGGCTTTATGGACATACCTATACTGAAAAGCGAGGAATTGCTTACGAGGCAAGAAGATTTGCCTTCTCAGGAATCAGTAGCTTAGCACTTTTCTTCATTTTCCGTCTGGCCGGGATAGGAGATTATCTTCATGCAGATGGAACCCTGCAGAGCTTTTTCGGACTTTCCAAATACCCACCAAGTCCCGACTACTTTCTGTTCTATCTAGGTCTGGTCTTTTTACTGCTTTTCGCATTCTACAAACTGCCACAATCCTCCAGACTGGGTGAGGTTTTAGAAAATTTCGGAAGAGCACCCCTTTTCTTTTACAATACTCATCTTTGGCTATACGCTGCAGTCCCGGCGCTTATGGCAAACTTTAATGGATACTCCTTAATCTTCGGTGTAGGAATCTGGCTACTAGGCTTGATTATCCTCTATCCTCTTTGCCGTGGTTATCTGACTTGGAAATCTTCCAATAGGATTAGCATTCCACACGCAAAGCTTAGAGATCCAAGTTATATCTGGAAAGGATTGAGATAGAACTGTGATTTCTTCTACGAATTTAAGGACACTTAGAACGATTGAATGGCCGAAGAAATATTTTTTTAAATTATGCTTTACGTCGATCATCTTATTCTTTATTTTTGCTCCTAACCGACCTGCCCATTACGTCTATCTCTTATTGGCTGTGGCTTGTTGGGGCGTGCAAGGTGATCTTGTACCAATATCTTGGAAACGCTTTTTAAAGATCGGAATCCCATTAGTTCTTGTTCCAATTCTTATGTGGCGGTATTTCCCCCCCTTGTGGAATGAAGTCGTTTATTGGCAGTTGGGTACCCGTGTCCACCTTGTGGATCTAGATAATTTCTTTAGGTCAATACCTGGAAATGACGGCTGGATGTTTAGAGTGATCCAGACCCCTTGGCTGACAGACTATTTCCGTTGGATTTATGCTAATGGCTTTACCCTTCCTGTACTCATCCCAGTTTACCGTTCCTTTCTTGCCAAGGATTCTCTTAAAATGATTCGTTATAGTTTATCCGCTCATATCTTGCAATTCATCTTAATTTTTCCCTTTTATCTAACCATCCACGTTAATGAAGTTTGGTACGTTCTAGGTCAACCCGATGGAATGGCTCGCAATCTTTCCGCTGCTGATGCAGCTGTCGTCGTAGTTAATTGTTTCCCTTCAATGCATACCTCTGTGGCCTTTGCGATGCTATTACTCGCTTGGAGAGAAAAGGATAAACTCTTCCGCTGGGTTTGGACGTTTTTCTGTCTTTCCATCATTTACTCGACACTTTATCTCGAAATCCACTGGGTAACTGATGTGATCGCTGGAATCTTCTTAGCCCTAGCAGCGGTCAAACTCGGTGACTGGATTATAAGTGTTATCTCTCTGAAAAGTCCCCCTTACTCTTTTGCTTTCAAACAGTTCAAAGGAATTGATTAAAACTGTACAGACAGAACATCTTTTCATGTTGTTAATTTTCCAATTATGGATTATAATACCATTATGTGAATTCTTCGGGGGTGTACAACTATATGCCACGTAACGTAGAAGAACTGCTTGACACGATAGAGGACTTGCGTCACCATCTGAATCAATTTGCCGGTCATAATAACCTCACTGATCCAGAAGTTGTAAGCATGAGCCAGAGATTAGATGGGCTGCTTAACGAATATAATGCTTACATTTAAATGAATGGAAAGAAATAATCCTAGTTAACAAAAAGAACATTAAAGAAAAACTAGTCCCTCAAGGCGGTAAGCTTAGGGACTAGTCTTTTTGAGACGACCTAAATTTTTTATTGCCACCCTCAATTTGCTCTTGACTACAAGAATGAAGACGGTTAAGCGACTCATTTCCAATTAACCAAATAGGCCATGTCTTATCTAGACGATGGCCTATTTTTTCTATACTCTGCTTTTATTAATTCTCCGCTATTTCTTGTCATACATTTACAAATTCTACAGTAACTCGTACACCCCAGCGGCCCCCATGCCGCCCCCAATACACATGGTAACCATGCCGTATTTCAGTTTTCGTTTTCCCAATTCATGTAATAAAGTTGCTGTGAGCTTTGCCCCAGTACAGCCGAGTGGATGTCCGAAAGCAATAGCTCCACCGTTGACATTGACCTTAGATGGATCTATGCCTAGCGTCTTAATGACCGCCAGCGATTGAGAAGCAAAGGCTTCATTTAACTCGAACAAATCAATTTGGTCGAGGGTCAACCCTACTTGTTTTAAAACTTTGGGGATGGCCTTAATCGGGCCAATACCCATCAGTTCAGGTTCCACACCTGAAACTGCAAAGCCGCGCCAAACAGCTACGGGTTGCAGACCCAGAGACAGAGCTTTGCGTTCGGACATCAATAGAGAGATCGCTGCACCGTCACTGGTCTGGGACGAGTTCCCTGCCGTGACCGAGCCCCCATTCAGGAAGGCGGGCCGAAGTTTAGCCAACGATTCCAGCGTGGTTTCCGGACGAATTCCCTCATCTGTCTTAAACCACTTCTCACCGGGCTTTCCATAAGTAGGTAGCGGGATCGGAACAATCTCGTCCTCAAAACGACCGCTACTTTGGGCTGCAAAAGCTTTTTGATGGCTTTGTACGGCGAAAGCATCTTGTTGGTCACGGGTGACTTCATATTTCTTAGCTACATTTTCAGCAGTTATGCCCATTGATAGATAGACTTCTGGGGCATTAGCGATCATGAAGGGACTCGGCGCTGGTTTGCCCCCACCCATCGGAACCATAGACATGCTCTCAGCTCCGCCTGCGAGCATCACATCAGCTTCACCTAAGCGAATCCGATCTGCCGCCATGGAAATCGCCTGAAGCCCTGACGAACAGAAACGGTTAACAGTCACACCGGCAACATCAAGCGGTAAACCGGCACGCAGGGCCATGACCCTCGCCATATTCATTCCTTGCTCTGCCTCTGGAAATGAACAACCTAAGACAAAATCCTCAATCTCCTCCGTTTTGAGAGAAGGAACACTTTTAAGGATATCCTGTATGACATAAGCACCTAAATCATCTGGACGAACCTGTGCCAAGGAACCTTTTCCCGACTTACCAATGGCCGTCCGCTTGGCCTCTATAATGTAGGCTTGTTGCATGCTTTTCCCCCCCTAATTCCGTAATGGCTTGCCTTTTGCGAGCATGTGGCGAATACGATCCTGAGTCTTGGCTTCACCCACTAAACTCATAAAAGCTTCTCGTTCAAGATCTAAGAGATATTGCTCATCCACGAGCATTCCGGCCGGACGATCTCCACCGGTCATAGCATAAGCAAGCTTTTTGCCAAGATGCATATCATACTCTGAGATATAATGTCCTTCGAGCATTCCATACAGGCCCATTTCTAATGTGGCTCGAACACCAGCCCCACCCATTTTTACCTTTGTTGGTAAGTTTGGTCTGAAATTACGGGCCAAATCGATGACCCGAGCCTTTGCGTCCAAGATGATATGCTCTGGATTCATGCTATAACGGTCATGATCACGCAAGAAACCAAGTTGACGAGCCTTTTCTGCGCTCGTTGAGACTTGGGCCATGGCAATCGTCTGAAACCGCTTGGCAAAGAAGTAATCTGGCGCTACCTGTATGCCAGGGAGAACTCCTTCCATTGCTCGTACAGCCAGTTCTTTGGTACCACCGCCACCAGGAATTAAGCCAACTCCCATTTCAACAAGTCCCATGTAGGTTTCTGACGAAGCTTGAATAGCATGGGAATGAATACAAATTTCGCAACCGCCGCCAAGGGTCATCCCAAAAGGAGCCGCAACGACAGGTTTCTTTGCATACTTCAGAGCCTTAGTTCCATTTTGGAAGGCCTTAACCATAAAATCAAGGTCATCCCAGTTTTCTTCTTCAGCCTCGAGTAGA
>JAJYAS010000425.1 GCA_021779415.1 Bacillota bacterium | reverse complement strand
TGTAGTTCTCCTCGTTGTTTCATTCCAATCAACGATTCCATGGTTGCTTCTTTCATTTCCTAAGAATATATTCTCGGCAATGGATAAAAAGGGTATTAAAGCTAACTCTTGATGAATTATGACAATTCCCAAGTGTTCACTTTGTTTTATATCTTTAAATTCGCATAAATTATTTTGAAACAGAATGTCTCCTGTGTAACTCCCATACGGGTACACACCGCTCAAGACCTTCATCAGAGTTGATTTACCTGCACCATTTTCCCCAACTAAAGCGTGAATCTCACCTTGTTTAACCCTTAAATTAACATTATTGAGCGCCTTAACGCCAGGGAAAATTTTAGTAATATTTTTCATTTCGAGAATGGTATCTGACATAGGATTTCAACTCCTACCATAAAAAATAATTTAGTGATGGATATAGCACTATCGATATATACCATCACTAAATTGCATTCAGTAAAACACTAATTTTATACCAATTTTATTATTTTAGTTTATCAGCTGTATAGTATCCGCTATCAATTAACACTTTTTGATAATTCGATTTATCCACGACGACTGGATCGCATAGGAAGGAAGGAACAACTTTAAGTCCAGTGTCATAAGTTTTGGTGTCATTAACCGTTGGAGTTTTACCCTTCAAGACAGCATCTGCCATTTCAGCTGCTTTAGCTGCTAATACACGGGTATCCTTAAAGATTGAGGAGGTTTGTTCGCCAGCGATGATCGATTTGACCGAAGCCACTTCACAGTCTTGCCCTGTAATGACGGGCATTTTTTGACTAGCTGTTCCATAGCCGACGCCCTTTAATGAGGATATGATACCAATACTGATGCCATCATAAGGAGATAACACGGCATCAACTTTTGCTGTAGTATAGTTTTTGCTGAGTATGTTATCCATTCTCGCCTGAGCAGTAGCGCCGTCCCATCTTAAGGTTCCGACTTGTGCATAAGCGGTTTGTCCACTCTTGACGACTAATTTACCCGATTTAAGATAAGGATCTAGAACTGACATAGCTCCATCGAAGAAGAATTTAGCATTGTTATCATCTGGAGATCCAGCAAACAATTCAATGTTGAAGGGGCCTTTTCCATCCTTTAATCCTAAAGCAGTTTCAATGTAACTTGCTTGGAGGACACCGACTTTGAAGTTATCGAACGTTGCATAGTAATCTACATAAGCACTCTTAGTGATCAGTCGGTCGTAGGATATAACTGGGATCTTTGCATCATGTGCTTTTTGTAGCACATCAGTTAAAGCAGTACCGTCAATTGAAGCAATGACTAAGACATTTGCGCCTTTAGTGATCATGTTCTCAAGCTGTGATACCTGATTTTGCACATTATTATCCGCATACTGTAAATCCGTCTTATAACCCAGTGCTTCTAAGGATTTAACCATGTTATTGCCATCATCAATCCATCTCTGGGATGTCTTGGTGGGCATTGCTATACCTGCAATTTTACCGTTGCTGGCTGGTGCAGTACTTGGTGTTGCTGAGCTTGGAGCTGTTGAGTTTGTGGAACCGCAGGCAGTCACTAAGAACATAGTAAAAAATAGCATGACAACTGACAGGACTTTTTTCATTCTTTCTCCCCCTCATATTTAGCATTCTAATATATCACTAACCCTCTGCCGTGCTCTAGCCTTATTTCAAGTTAGGTATACCGGCAAAAGATAGTAATCGAAACTTAGTTAATTAAATTATCTAAGTTAATTATATTGCCGTATTTTGAATAGTCAAGAATTATTTTTATACAAACTATTAGCTAATATTTTCAAATATCCCATCGGTGAGACCTGTCGGAGTGAAGATTTTCTTTAGTAGTAGGGTAAACGCCCCAATAGCAATGGCATTTTCTCCCAAGTCGGAGATGACGATAGAAGCCGCCTGTGCCGGTTTGGTGAGTGCCCGCTTTTCGACCGTCTTCCTTAAGGAATCCATGATAAAGTCAGCAGCTCCGATGACTCCTCCACTTAAAATAATGAGCGATGGATTCAGAGTATTGATCAAATTGGCAATCCCAATTCCGAGATAACGACCTGTGTCTTCTAACACCTCCATCGCCACTTGGTCCTTTTGTCCGGCTGCCAAGAAGAGTAGTTTCCCATCAATAAGCTCCAAGTCCCCTTTGACCATATCCTCTAGAATTGACTTCTTGCCAAAGCGAATGGCTTGCTGGGCTCTCACGGCAAGTGCCGTTCCCCCTACCATGGTTTCTAGACAGCCGTAATTTCCACAGCTGCATTTTGGTCCATTGATATCTATGGTTGTATGCCCAATTTCACCCGCTGTATATGAGGTTCCACGATATAACTGATGATCTAAAATGATTCCAGCGCCTACACCCGTTCCAACCCGGAACAAAATAAAATTAGAAACATCCTTTCCTTGGCCAAACCAACTTTCTCCTATGGCCTGAGCTCGAATATCATTTTCCACTTCAACAGGCAAATCGAATTTTTGCTCTAGGTAAGACTTAATAGGAATGTCACGCAAATAAAGATGGGGAGCAAAAATGGAAACTCCTTGTTCGGAGTCAACAAGGCCATGCATACCCACGCCAATCCCTAAAATAGACTCATTTTTCGTGTCCGTTTCTTTGATTACTTTCCCGATGACTTCTTCAAGGGCATTTAAGAACTGTTCACCCGTCGGCTTCTCCACATACTTCGCTTCGGCTTGGGTGACCACGTTTCCATCCAGTGTGGCTGCTACTGCCTTTACTTTCTTCGGTCCAGCGTAAACCCCAACAACGTGAAAAGCGGACGAGTTAATACTGAGCAGAATCGGTTTTCTTCCACCCGTAGACTCACCTAGATCAGTTTCTACCACCAATTTTGTGTCGATTAATTCCCCCACAAGATTAGTAACCGTTGGGGGAGTCAGCTTTGTCAATTTTGCTATCTCAGCCCTCGAAATAAGACCATGCTGCCTGACCACATTGAGAATTGCCGATTTATTAAGTGATTTCATCCCCTGAAAGCTCCCAACTGGTATTAATTCACTCACGCTTTCACTCCCCCTTATGCCCATTGTGTTCTTCAAATTTATCGAATCAGGATATCTGGTCGGAGGAAAGTTTGGCCATTTTTCTCCATCCTCAGGTACTCCCATTCCCCAGTATGCGTCAAAAATTCAGGTCCCTTCTCCGTGACCAAAATTGTATCTTCTGATTTTATTCCTTTGAGGGACGGGTTCCAAGCAAAGGATTGATGCTCCTGAACAACACCCTCACTATCCAAATTTGCCAAGAATTCCCGCGAAGCATACCCCGTCGGCCCGCCTTGATGAAGGGAACGCCAATCCTCTTCAAACCCCATTTTTCGATAAGCTTCGACCCCTTGTCGAAAGGCCTCCTTAATTTGGGTTCCTGGCAGAGTCGCCAGATTAAACGCTAGATCAATCTCCACCAATTTTCGCTTATTCTGCTGCAGTTCCTCAGATATTGGCCCAAAGTGAACAAAGCGAGTCGCGCTGGCGACTAAGCCCCATTTTTCTCCACAAAGGACAAGCATCGCATAATTCTCCAGCTTTTTTTCCGTAGGGATGGGATGACGATACTTATAAATTCTCTGATCCGTAGCCACCAGAAGGACTTGCGGTAGGATTCCCTGACTGACTACCTTCGAGGTTAGAAGGGCTTGAATCTCGAATTCAGACATTCCTGGTTCAATCTGACGGCACGTCAATTCCAAAGCCCTGGCAGTATTTTGAGACAACCATCGGTAGCTATCTATTTCTTCAGGACTTAAGACATAGGACAGCTCCGCTAATTCTTTACTCAGGTCTATCCCTGCAGCGAGGGGAATCGTTGCTGGGCACACATCCGTCCCCATCTTTTTACCCCTGCATAGCTTGTCAATAGCCTCTTGATGCCCCTCATACCACTCCGGCGTGATCCACTCAATTTCCAGATCAAACAATTCCTCTTCCTGTATCCGGGCAAACTCCATTTTAGTCGTGATGCAGTAAACCTTGTCCTCAAAAATCAACAAATCCGCTACTCCGAACTCTGTCGTGGTAAAAATATAATTTACCCGTCCGTTCGTCAGCCAAGAAAAGCTTCGACGTTTACGAAGCAAAACTCCGTCTAAATCCTTCTCCCTAATAAAGTCCCTTAGTCTCTTGATTTTTTCATTTATAGTCATCACTTCTCAAACCCTTCCGGATGATGTTGATGCCAGTTCCAAGCCGTTTTTAGGATCTGCTCCAAACTATTAAATTGCGGGTTCCACCCTAAGTCT
>JAJYAS010000424.1:2336-4254 GCA_021779415.1 Bacillota bacterium | reverse complement strand
TATTACCAACACAGTACATTCTACAATTCATAACAACGACGGTTAAATATTACTTTTTCGTCTGTTGCAATCTGCACACAACATTTGACAATTTTCACTTATTGTCTTTCCACCTTTACTCCAAGTGGTTATATGGTCTGCTTGCATTCCATCAATTTCAAAATGCAACTTACATTTTGGACAAATACCTATTTGTCGTTCATATGCCGCTCTTGCCATTTTAGGAGTAAATGTGCGAATGCTTAAATGCCTTTCATCGCCACCAAGTAAATATTCATATATGCCCAAATTCTTTGGTATATCTTCATCTTCCATAAGTTCTACAATACGTGATTCAAGCTGTTTTGTGTCATACTTACCTCCACTATATTTGTTGTATAATGTGCCTCATTCAAGTCCTTTCATTTCCTTGCGATATTTTGGAAATGTCGCCTTTACCAATTAATAACGGTTTGGAAATAAAGCCAGATTTCATTGCAATTTGTATCGTGTCGATGTTGTGCCATATAGTCTTCGATTTCTCTATTGTCAATAGTAGCTATCCAGCCCTCACAAATATAAATCATCAGAGGATAGTTTAATATTTGCTCCCGTTCAGTCTGTGTCAAATTGTCAGAGCCCATGTGATCAATGGAAAAATCGCCACTAGCATATTGACAGATGCTTATTGTGCGTTGTTGACCGTCCAGCTGCGTATTTCGGCGTATCCGGACAGGCATTCCGGAGTCATCCGGACACCGTTCTGGAATAATCCGGACAGTAAACCGGAAACATCCTGACACTTTGTCGGTTAGTTGTTCATGTAATTCGTAGTAGCCCCTAATGCTTTGAAGCATACCCCAAATTATGGATATGGTCAACAAGAACCTTCGCAGTCGTGGTTGTGGAGAGTGTGGTCAGGCTCTTTTAAGGAATACCCCAGACTGCCTGTCCAAGCTTTGCGGTCAACTTGGAGCGTAGCGAAAGGTTGTCCACAAAGCGGCACTATCCACAACCTGTCTCTGGCGTTTACAGGTCCTTGATTATCTTTTTGGCAGTCACTTCTCTCATGGATATTTTGGAATCCAGAGGCAGGATGTACGCATTATGGATCACGCGATCCATAATGGCGTCAGCGATCGTTGGGTCCGGGAACAGATCATACCACTCCGTATGAGATACCTGCCCGGATAACACCATGGAGCCTCTATTGTAACGGCTTTCAGCTATTTCTAGGATATCCCTGCTTTCTTCAAGCGAGTATGCTTTCAAATCCATACAGGACTCAACATTAAAAAACAATGCATAGGTAAGTATATACTTAGGTTTTCTTATATACAGTTCTGGCTTTGTCCTATCAATTGTTGAAGAAGTTGTAGATACGTTTCAAGAACAGGTACTTTGGCATCCCACTCATTAGATAAAAACACATAATATTGAAAGGTATTAAACAAATCCACATAACATCAAAGATTACTATCTTGGCTGAATAAAATCAAGTTATGATACAACTCCATCCTTGTATTCAATTCTATATAATCATCAATGGGGTTTAGCGCAACAAAAGGTATTATTGGGAACTTGAATAAAATACCATCTGCTTCTCCATCTTTTTCTTTTACACTTATACCTTTACTTAAAATTACAGAGTCTATCCCTTTATCCATGGCGAAATTAAAAGCAATTTTACTAATTCCGTTTTTAAACGAACTATTATCAATCTGGAAATCATATGCTACAATTTCTCTTTTTGGTGATGAATTTACCACAATAGACACACTTCACCTCGTTCATTGTCAACTTTATCTCCTTAAATCTATTACTCAGAATTTTATCGTCTATAATTAAAGATTAATCTTCAAATCTATTTTTTATAAGGTAGATGGCATTCATTATAAAATCATATAATGCTTCTTTTTTTTCATCATCATAATATTCT